>DASSYK010000023.1:0-5277 GCA_035703345.1 Solirubrobacterales bacterium | reverse complement strand
GCGCGAACTGGATCCCGAACGCGTCCGACTGCATCACCGCGATCGTCAGGTTGCCGGTCTCGAACTCCGCCGCCGGCATGTCACCCCACCGCTTCCCCTCGGGCAACCCGAGCGTCTCGCCATAGAAGCCCACCGCCCTCTCGAAGTCCTGCGTCGGCAGGCAGATGAAGTCGGTTCCGGTGATCAGAGGTGTGGCCGCGGCCATGGGTGCTCCTTCCGTCGAGGGACTCGGTACCCAATCAGACCGCCGCGCCGGGCGAAACTCATCGCCGCGAGCGGCTTGCAGCGGCGACCTGGCAACTCGTGCACCGACGGGGGTGCATAACTCGCCACGCGGCGGATGCGGGCTAGGCGCTCTTCCAGTCGCCGCCGATGGGCGCGTGCTGCACCAGCGGCTTCTTGACCATCGCCTCGCGGGTGAGGTCGGCGATCCCGCTGGAGGTGAGGCCGAAGTGCTCCATGCAGGCCTCGGCCGTGCCCGAGACGCCGAACTCGTCCTGCATCCCGAGGGCGAAGACCGGGACCGGGTGCTGCTCGGCGGCGACCTGGCGGATCGCATCGCCGAGCCCGCCGGTGATGCGGTGCTCCTCGGCGGTGACGGCGACGCCGGTCTTGGCGAGCGAGGCCAGGACCGTCTTCGAGGCGAGCGGCTTGATGATGGCGACGTTGACGACCTCGGCCTCGATCCCATCCTCGCGCTCCAGCGTCTCGGCCGCGGCGAGCGCGCGCCAGACCATGTGGCCGCAGGCGAAGATCGAGATGTCCTTTCCCTCGCGCAGCACGTCGACGCCGTCGCCGAGGGTCTCGGGGATGCCCTCGTAGACGCTGGGGGTCGCGGGCCGGCCGAAGCGCAGGTACATGGGGCCCTCGCGCTCGAAGGACTCGTAGGTGGCGGTGTAGGCCTGGTTGTAGTCGGCGGGGACGACGACCTGCATCTTCGGCATCGCCCGCATCAGGGCGATGTCCTCGATCATCTGGTGGGAGGCGCCGTCCTCGCCCAGCGAGACGCCGCCGTGCGAGGCGCCGATCCGGACCTTGAGCTCGTTGTGGGCGATCCCGAGACGGACCTGGTCGTAGGAGCGCGAGCTGGCGAAGATCGCGAAGGTGGAGGCGTAGGGCACCTTGCCGGTCGCAGCGAGCCCGCATGAGATCGACATCATGTTGGCCTCGGCCGCGCCGACGTTGAAGAAGCGGTCCGGGTGCGCCTTGCCGAACTTCGCCGACTGCGTCGAGACCGAGAGGTCGGCGTCGAGCGCAACCACCTCGGGGTGCTCGTCGCCCAGGGCGACGAGCGCGTCGCCGTAGGCCTGGCGAGTCGCGATCGGGTCGGTCTTGGGCTCGGCTCCGGGCAGCGACATCAGGACCTCCCCAGCGCCTCGTCCTGGGAGGCGAGGGTCGCCTCGAGCTCCCTCATCGCCTGGTCGGCCTGCTCGGGGTTCGGCGGCTTGCCGTGGAACCCGAAGCGGCCCTCCATGAAGGAGACGCCGCGTCCCTTCTTGGTCTGGCAGACGATCGCGGCCGGCCGGTCGATCGTGCGGCTGCGCTCGAGCGCCTCGACGATCTCGCCCATGTCGTGACCGTCGATCTCGACCGCATCCCAGCCGAAGGCCTCGAACTTCGCGCGCACGTCGCCGGTGTCCATGACCTCCTCGGTGGTGCCGTCGGTCTGAAGGTGGTTGTAGTCGACGATCGCCGTCAGGTTCGGGATCTCGAAGTGGGCCGCGGACATCGCCGCCTCCCAGCTCTGGCCCTCCTGGCAGTCGCCGTCGGACATCAGAGTGAAGATCTGCGAGGTGTCGCTGAGCCCGTCCAGCCGCAACGCGAGGCAGATGCCCACCGACATCGAGAGGCCCTGGCCGAGCGAGCCGGTCGAGACCTCGACGCCCGGCGTCCGGTGCATGTCCGGGTGACCCTGCAGGTGCGAGCCGATCTGGCGCAGCCGCTGCAGGTCCTCGACGGGGAAGTAGCCGTGCTCGGCGAGCGCCGCGTAGAGGATCGGGGCGGCGTGGCCCTTGGAGAGGACGAAGCGGTCGCGCTCGCGCCAGCCCGGGTTGCGCGGGTCGTGGCGCAGGACGCGGAAGTAGAGGGCGGCCACGATGTCGGCGCCCGAGAGCGAGCTGTCGAGGTGGCCGGACTTGGCGACGGCGAGCATGCTCACGCAGTGCATGCGCAGGATCGTCGCGTCGCGCTCGAGCTCCGCCACGGACGGCTTCTCGCCCACGTCAGGGGCCTCCGGCTTTGGATCTGGAACTGGCTTCAGGTGCGCCATCTCACGCCTCTCAGGGCGGGGCTCGGCGGGGTCAGGCTGGGGCCGAGCCGGGCTCAAATCAGGAGCGCGAGCGTAGCAGCGGAGGGCACTGCGGCGCAGACTACGAACCGCGTCCGACGGATCCGGCGGGCGGCTAGCCTGGCCGCGTGCCCGCACCCCTTGCGATCGGCCGAGTCACCGCCGCCGTCGCGGCCCTGCTCGCCGTCGCGGCGCTCGCCGCCGGCTGCGGCGAGGAGTCCGAGGACCCGGGCGGCGACGCTCCCGCCGCGTCCTCCGGCGAGGCGTCCGGCGGCGCGCCGGAGAACGAGGCGAGCCCGGAGGCGGGCGTCCCGGCCGCGGGCGAGGAGGGCCAGCTGCCGGCCGGCGACGAGGCCGCGGTGCGGGCCGCGGTGGAGGCATACATCGACGCGCTCAACCGCCGCGACGGCGCCGCGGTCTGCGCGCTCGCGGAGCCGGGCGCCATACCCATTGGCGAGCTCCCGGTCGGAGAGGGCGGCTGCGCGGCCGCGCTCGGCGCCTCGATCGGCCACCGCGGCGGCGGCGGGACCCCCGCCTGGAAGCGCACCCGCATCATCGAGGTGACCGCGGTCTCGGTCGGCCCCGAGCGCGCCCGCGTCACCGCGACCGTCCTGCACCGGTTCGCCGACCGGGGCTACCGCTCGGTCGAGGAGGACGTGATCTACCTCGACCGCGACGGCGACCGCTGGCTGCTGGCGAAGCCGAGCGCGACGCTCTACAGGGCCGTCGGCTACCCCGAGCCGCCGCTGCGGGCGTTCGCGCCGCCCTCCGGCTAGCGCCTGCCCCCGCCGCGCTTCTTGCCGCGCTTGCCCTTGCCCTTCTTGCCCTTGCCCTTCAGCGCCACCCGCACGACCTCGGCTCCCGGGTCGGTCGCGCTGGGACGCAGCACCGTCACGTAGGCCGCGCCCTCGGTCAGCGCCGTGGACCAGAGCACCCCGGCCCGGCGGCGGATCCCGAACGCCCGCTTCCCCGCCCCGCGCCCCTTGCGGGTGCGCACCATCAGCGCGCTGCGCCCGCGGCGGCTGGCGACGTAGGCGAAGCGGCGGCCCTTGACCGCGGGGTTGAAGAGCAGTGCCCGGCGCGAGCGCGCGAGCGTGCGCCGCTTGCGCGTCCCGAGGACCCGCTGGAGGATCCGGCTGCCCTTCGGGCGAGCCGCCGCGTAGACCAGCGTCTGCCCGTCGAGGGCCGGGGGACTCAGCTGCGACGGAGCGCGGATCGACGCGACCCTCTGCACCGGGCCCGGGGCCGAGGGGGTCGAGATGTTGCGGGCGAAGATGCCGTCGCCGCTGCCCACCTTGGCGCGGAAGGCGAGCCAGCCGGGCGAGACGGCGAGCGCATCCGCTCCCGGCGTCGCGACCTCGGCGACGGACGCGAGCGTGGCCCGGTCGAGCAGGCGCGTGACGTCGCCCTGGCGAACCGCGACGTAGGGCCCGCCGATCGCCGGGTCGCTCCCCGGCAGGGCGAGGTCGGCTCCGCCCGCGCGGATGCCCGCGGCCCCTCCGAGGCGCTCGTAGACGAGGGCGTCGATGGTGGCGCCGGGATCCGCGGCGCTGCGCACGACGCTGCTCGCCGCCCCCGCGTCGCCGGTCGAGAGGACGAGAGCGAGCGCGGCCGCCCCGAGCGCGGCGGCGTCCCCGCGGCGCATCCCGAGGTACGCGGCCGGCGAGGCCGCCATCAGATCCGTCGCCCGCGCACCGGCGGGGGTGCCCGCGAGCGGAGCGAGCACGAGGACGGGCAGCGCGCGGCCGAGCCCGAAGCAGACCCCGACGATCAGGCCGAGCTGCGGGTCGCCGACCGCGAGGCTGATCGCGGCGAGCGCCCAGACGCCGAACGAGAGGACGAACGTGGTGAAGCCGATCCCCAGCAGGACGCCGTAGAGGACGGCCGCGAGCGGCATCGGCATCACCCGGCGCCAGTGCTCGGGGAGCTGGCGGCGGATCTGGGGGACGATGCGCGCCCCGCGCACCTCCAGCACGGCGGCGAGCAGAGCGATCGCGGCCGCCGCGAGGTAGGCGGCCCTTCCCCCCGCGCCACCGACCAGCTCGCCGAGCGCGGCGAGCGAGCCGAAGGTCAGCACCGCGCCGGCGACGGCTCCCGGCAGGAACGCGAGACAGGCCGCGACCGTGATCCTGCGGCCGCCGGTGTGGCCGGTCGGCCCCAGCGTCTCGACGACCGAGAACCCGCAGGGGGAGAACGTCCCGGTCGCGCCGATCAGCAGCGCGGCGGCGGCGAGGGTCAGCTCGAGCCCGCTCAACAGGGGACTTTCGTGTCGTAGTACATGACGCAGAAGACCTTGCGGCCGCTGTAGCAGTAGCCGGTCAGGGCGGCGTCGCCGTTGATGCGGCGGCTGCTGTACGAGCAGCAGTCGGTGAGCTTGCGAACCTTGCCCCCGCAGCAGCGGTACCAGCCGCCGTCGACCGCCGTGCTGAACCCCCGCTGCTGCTGCACCCGCTCGCAGACGGGGGTCCGGGGCGCGGGCGGCAGCGGGCGCCCGTCGGGGTCGCGCAGCAGCCGGCCCTGGTCGTCCACCGGGCGGCCCGCGTCGTCGCACGGGCGGCCGGTGTCGTCGACGGGCTGGCCGTCGCGGGCGCGCAGCGGGTAGCCGCGAGAGTCGATCCGCGGCAGCCCGGTCGGGTGCGGGCAGGAGCCGGTCGTGTAGGTGTGGCCGCAGAGGTGGTAGGCGCCGGCGTCGCCGGGCTCGACCACCGCGCGGACCACGGCGCCGGCGCCCGCGGCCGCCATCACCGCGCCGCTGACCCTCGCCAGGAACCCTCGCCGGGACGTGTTGGAGGCGAGCGCCTCCGCGGCGCGCTCGAGCCGCCCCTCGCGGCCGCGGTCGAGGTGCTCAGGCAATCCCGACGCTCCGCGCCGTCCGCGCGGCGCCCTCGGAGCGGCGGCGCTGCCCGGTCACGATCACGCTCTCGAGCTGCGCGAGGTTGTTGAAGGTCCCCTTGGCGAGCACCACCCCGCCCGCGCCGAGCGCGACCGCG
>DASSYK010000108.1:0-4464 GCA_035703345.1 Solirubrobacterales bacterium | reverse complement strand
GTCGTTGACGCCGTCGCCGACCATCGCCACGTAGCGGCCGGCGTCGGCGAGCGCGGCGATCACGGCCCGCTTGGCCTCCGGCGAGATCCGGCCCACGGCGGGCGCGGCCAGCACCGCCTCGCGCAGCGCCACCGGATCCTCCGGCAGGGCCCCGCCGTCCAGGGGGGCGGCGGACCCGGGCACCCCGGCGTCGCGGGCGATCGCCCCCACGGTCGCCGGCGCGTCCCCGGAGAGCACCTTGAGCGTCACCCCCTCGTCGGTGAGGAATGCGACGGTGTCGGCTGCGCTCGGCCGCAGGCGCTCGGCGAGCACCACCAGGCCCAGCGCCTGCACGCCCTCGGGGAACGGCGGATCGGCCCCGGGTCCCGGCAGCGGCCCTGCGGCGCGCCCCAGCGCCAGCACCCGGCGCCCGGCTGCCGCCTCGCTGCGCGCCCGCTCGTCGAGCGCGGGGTCGGAGCCGGCGAAGCGCTCCGGCGCGCCCAGCACGAGCCGCTCGTCGCCGAGGTCGAGCGCGCTCCACCGCCGCCGCGAGGAGAACGGGACCTGATCCCGCACCGGGCGCGGCTCGGCGGGCGCCAGGCCGGCCTCCGCGATCGCCTCCAGGGTCAGGTTGCGGGAGGGAGCGCTGGCCGCGTAGTCGGCGAGCGCCCGCGCGAGCTCCGCCTCGTCAGCGTCGCTCGCGGGCACCAGCTCGGCGACGCGCAGCTTCGGCTCGGTCAGCGTCCCGGTCTTGTCGCTGCAGACGACGTCGACCGAGGCGAGTGACTCGATCGCGTTCAGCTGCTGCGCGAGCACACCGCGCTGCGCGATCTTGAACGCCGAGACGGCCGCGGTCAGGCTGATCAGCAGGATCAGGCCCTCCGGGACGAGGTTGACGATTCCCGCGGTCACGGCCTGCACGCGCGCGTCCGCCGTCTCCACGCGGGTGAGGACCGAGACCGTCAGCCCGACTGCGACCGGGACGGCGCAGGCGAGCAGCCAGAGCAGCAGCCGGTCGTTGGCCCGCTCGAGCGGCGAGCGCGGGTGGCGAAAGGTGCGCGCGGTCTCCGTCAGCCGCTCCGCCCGGCTGTCGGGTCCGACCGCCGTCGCCTCGAACAGCCCCTCGCCCTCGACCGCGAACGATCCCGACCAGACCGCCTCGCCGGGGCCCCTGACGACCAGCTCGGACTCGCCGGTCAGGTTCGCCTCGTCGAGAGCGAGCCCGTCGGCGCCCGCCAGCGTCCCGTCGGCGACGACCTGGTCCCCCGCGCTGAGGCGCACCAGATCGCCGACGACCACCTCCTCGGCCGCAACCCGGCGCTCGGCGCCGTCGCGGACGACCATGGCCTGCGGAGCCACCAGCGCGGCGAGCCTGTCGAGGGCCCGCTTCGAGCGGATCTCCTGAAAGGAGCCGATCACGACGTTGGAGACGAGCACGCCGAGGAAGAGCGCGTCCTGCCAGGCCCCGAAGGTCAGCGTCAGGGCGCCGAAGAGGAGGAGGATCCCGTTGGGGACGTTGAGCGTGTTGGCCCGCAGGATGCTGCGATAGGAGCGGCTCGAGCGCTTGCGCGGCATTTCCCCGCGCTCGGCCAGCCGGCGCGCGGCCTCGCTCTCGCTCAGTCCCGTGGCTGCGGTCTCGGCGGAGGGGATTCGCGGAAGCTACCTCCCGCGGGAGGCGGCTGCGGCGAAGCGTCAGACCAGCTCGATGAAGACCATCTCGGCCGAGTCGGAGCGACGAGGGCCGAGCTTGACGATGCGGGTGTAGCCGCCGGGCCGGTTGGCGTAGCGGGGGGCGATCTCCTCGAACAGCTTGTGGACGATGAACTTGTCCTGGTTCAGCTGGCCGAGGGCCTGGCGGCGCGCGTGCAGGTCGCCGCGCTTCGCCAGGGTGATCAGCTTCTCGAACTCGGGCTTGAGGGCCTTGGCCTTGGGCTGCGTGGTGCGGATGCGCTCGTGCTCGATGAGCTGCTTGCTCATCGTGCGCATCAGGGAGCGGCGGTGAGCAGCGTCCCGGCTGAGCTTGCCCTTCTTCTGTGCGTGGCGCATGGCGTGATGCTACCCGGGACCCTGGTCCCCGCTCAGTCGGCGCGCAGCCCGAGGCCGCGGGCGCGGAGCGTCTCCTCGACCTCCTCGATCGACTTGCGACCGAAGTTCGGGATCGCGTTCAGCTCCGACTCCGACTTGCGGATCAGCTCGCCGACGGTCTGGATGCCGGCCCGCTTCAGGCAGTTGTAGGAGCGGACGCCCAGCTCGAGCTCCTCGATCAGGATCTCGTCGAGGCCGTCGGCGCCGGGGACCGGCGGCGCCTCGCCGCCGCCGCCGTTCTCGGAGACCGCCACGGCGCCCTCGCCGCGCAGCTCGTCGACCCGGTCGGCCGTGGTGAAGATGGCCAGGCTCTTGATCAGGATCTCCGCGGCGTCGCGCAGGGCGGCGCCGGGCTCGATCGAGCCGTCGGTCTCGACCTCGAGCTGCAGCTTGTCGAAGTCGGTGCGCTGACCGACGCGCGCCGAGTCGACGTTGTACGCAGCCCGCCGGATGGGCGAGAAGATCGAGTCGATCGGAATCACGCCGATCGGCTTGTCGTCGGACTTGTTCTCGTCGGCCGGCGAGTAGCCGCGGCCGCGGCCGATCGTCAGGTACATCTCGAGCTTGGTCTTCTTCTCGAGCGTGGCGATCAGCGCGTCGGGGTTGAGGATCTCGACGCCCGCGGGCAGGTCGATGTCCTTCGCCTTCACCTCGCCGGGGCCGGTCGCGACCAGCGGGGTCTCGACCTCGTCGGCGTCGGTGTGCATGCGCACGACGATGTCCTTGAGGTTCAGGACGAGGTCCGTGACGTCCTCCTTGAGGCCCGGGATCGTCGAGAACTCGTGCGCGACACCCTCGATGCGGACGCTGGTGATGGCGGCGCCGCCGAGCGAGCTCAGGAGCACGCGGCGGAGGCTGTTGCCGAAGGTGTAGCCGAAGCCCTTGTCGAGGGGCTCGATCGTGAACGTGCCCTTGTTGTCCTCGACTTCGTCGGCCGAGATCTTCGGGGTCTGGAATTCAGGCAGGGTGGTCATCGCACTTCCTTCTCTCGTTGCTAAGCGTGGTTACTTCGAGTACAGCTCGACGATGAGCTGTTCCTCGACGGGCGCCGAGATCTCGCTGCGCTCGGGCAGCCTCAGCACCTTGGCGGTGAGCGCGTCGTGGTCGGCCTGGAGCCAGGCCGGAACGCCCGAGGTGAGCTCGGTCGCGTTGCGGACGACGTCGGTGGCGTCGGAACCCGCCTTGATCGCGATCACGTCGTCCGGCTTCACCTGGTAAGAGGGGATGTCGACCCGCCGGCCGTTGATGGTCCAATGGCCGTGGCGGATCAGCTGGCGGGCCTGGCGCCGCGAGGCCGCGAAGCCGAGGCGCACCAGGACGTTGTCGAAGCGGCATTCGAGCAGCCGCAGCAGGTTCTCGCCGGTGACGCCCTCCTGCCGGCTCGCCTTGTCGTAGTAGCCGCGGAACTGCTTCTCGAGCACCTGGTAGTAGCGGCGCGCCTTCTGCTTCTCGCGCAGCTGCACGCGGTACTCGCTCTGGCGCATGCGCCCGCGCCCGTGCTCGCCCGGCGGATAGGAGCGGCGCTCGACGCCGCACTTGTCGGTGAAGCAGCGGGCGCCCTTCAGGAACAGCTTCTGGCCCTCGCGGCGGCACTGCTTGCACTGGGGGGAGGTGTCGCGAGCCATCAGACCCTCCTCCGCTTGCGCGGCCGGCAGCCGTTGTGGGCCTGCGGCGTCACGTCCTTGACGGTCGTCACCTCGAGGCCGGCGGCCTGGAGCGAGCGGATCGCGGTCTCGCGGCCGGAGCCGGCGCCCTTCGCGTAGACCTCGACCTTCTGAAGGCCGTGCTCCATCCCCTTCTTGGCGGCGGCGTCGGCGGTCACCTGGGCGGCGAACGGCGTCGACTTGCGCGAGCCCTTGAAGCCGGCGCTTCCGGCCGACTCCCAGGCGATCACGGCGCCCTCGGGGTCGGTCAGGGTGACGATCGTGTTGTTGAAGGAAGTCTTGATGTGGGCCTGGCCATAGACGACGTTCTTCTTCGCCTTGCGGCCCCTCTTCTTCGGCTGTGCCAACTCTGCTCCTCGTTACTTCGCGGGCTTCTTCTTGCCGGCGATGCTCATGCGCTTCGGGCCCTTGCGGCCCCGCGCGTTGGTCTTCGTGCGCTGGCCCCGCACCGGGAGCCCGCGCCGGTGGCGCAGCCCGCGGTAGGAGCCGATCTCCTGCAGCCGCTTGATGTCCTGCGAGCGCTCGCGGCGGAGGTCACCCTCGACGTCGTGCGCCTCGACCGCGTCGCGGAGCTTCACGATCTCGTCCTCGGTCAGGTCCTTGACCGCCGTATCGGGGTCGACGCCGATCTCCTTGACGATGTCGCTCGCCGTCGACTGGCCGATGCCGAAGACGTAGGTGAGACCGACCTCGACGCGCTTGTTGAGCGGGATGTTGACCCCGGCGATGCGCGCCA
>DASSYK010000069.1:0-7658 GCA_035703345.1 Solirubrobacterales bacterium | reverse complement strand
CGGCGCTGCTGGCCACCCGACAGCTGCGAAGTGCGCGTGTCGGCCTTGTCCGTGAGCCCGACCAGCCCGATCGTCTCCGCGACCTCGCGCGGGCGCTCGTAGTAGCCGGCGTACTGCGCGACGGCCTCGGTCACGGTCAGCTCCGGGGTCAGGCGGCACTCCTGGAGCACGAACCCGACCCGCTGGCGCCAGGCACGATTGACGCGCGCCGGATCCTCGCCCAGCACGCTGACCTCCCCGCCGGTGCGCTCGCGGAAGCCCTCCAGGATCTCCACGGTGGTGGTCTTGCCCGCGCCGTTCGGGCCGAGAAAGGCGAAGATCTCGCCGCGGCTGATCTCGAGGTCGATGCCGCGAACGGCCTCGAGGCCGTCGTAGCGCTTGCGCAGCCCCGCGACGCTGATCACCGGATCGGCCACGGCGCCGAGTCTAGGGTCGTCCCGATGCGGGCGGCGCTACGAGATCTCGGTGTCGCGGTGGACGACGGTGAGGTTGACGTCGCCGCGGCGGCCGAGCTCCCGGGCGATCCTGTCCGCCACCGCGATCGAGCGGTGGCGGCCGCCGGTGCAGCCGACGGCGATCGTCAGGTGCTGCTTGCCCTCGGCGACGTAGGCGGGCACGAGGAAGTCCAGCAGCGGCATCAGCCGCCCGTAGAACTCCCCGGCCTGCGTGCCTGACTCGACGTACTCGCGGACGGGCTCGTCGAGGCCCGTCATCGGGCGCAGCTCGTCGACGTAGTGCGGGTTCGGGAGGAAGCGCACGTCGAGCGTGAGATCGGCATCGCGGGGAGGCCCGTTCTTGAACCCGAACGTGAGCAGCGTCAGCGCGAGCTGGTTGTCCGAGCGCTCGCGGCCGATCATCTCGATCGCGATCCGCCGCCGCAGGGCGCTGCCGGTCATGTCGGTGGTGTCGATGACGACGTCGGCGCGCTCGCGCAGCGGCGCCAGCAGGTCACGCTCCTCACGGATGCCGTCGACGATGCGGCCCTCGCGTGCGAGCGGGTGTCGGCGGCGCGTCTCCTTGTAGCGGTTGAGCAGCGTCTCCTCGTCGGCCTCGAGGAACAGCACCTTGAGATCGACTCCGCCGGCCTCGAGCTCGCCGAGGACGGCGAGCAGGTCCTCGAAGTAGTCCCCGCCGCGCACATCCGAGACGATCGCGGCGCGCTCCACGCCGCTGCCCTCGTGCCGGAACAGCTCGCCCAGCCCGCCGATCATCCGCGGCGGCAGGTTGTCCACGCAGAAGTAGCCGCCGTCCTCGAAGGCAGCGATCGCCTCCGACTTCCCCGCGCCGGAGTAGCCGGTGATCGCGACCATCTCGACCCGCTTCTGGGGGGCGCCGCCGTCGCCTGAGCCGCCGGCCTGCCGCTTGGGGGCGGCGCGCTGAGCCATCAGTTCGCCCTGTTCAATTGCCGGTGGATCTCGCGAGCGAGCTTACCGGGCACACCGGGCACCGCTTCGAGCTCCTCCCGGCTCGCGGTCAGCAGACGCTCGGGAGAGCCGAAGTGGCGCAGCAGAGCCCGCTTGCGGGCGGGCCCCACCCCCCTGACCCCGTCGAGGACGGAGGCGGTCATCGCCTTGTCGCGCTTGCTGCGGTGGAAGGTGATCGCGAAGCGGTGGGCCTCGTCGCGGACCCGCTGCAGCAGGCGGAGCGCGCCCGACCCACGCTCGAGGCGGATCGAGTCGCTGCGGCCGGGCACGAAGATCTCCTCGACGCGCTTGGCGAGGCTGATCACGGTGACCCCCCGCTCGGTGAGCGGCTCCAGCGCCTTCATCCCGGCCGAGAGCTGCCCCTTGCCGCCGTCGATCACGATCAGGTCGGGCAGCGCGGCGAAGCTGGCGTCGCGGTCGGTGTCGTGCGGGCTCAGGTCGGCCTGCTCCATGTAGCGGCCCATTCGCCTGGTCAGCACCTCCCTCATCGCCGAGAAGTCGTCGGGGACCGCCCGCCTTCCCGAGGCGACCGCGGCCGGTCCCGCGCCGTTGCCGTCCTGGTCATAGTCGCCGCGGATCTTGAACTTGCGGTAGTCGGACTTCTTCGGAGCGCCGCCCTCGAACACCACCATCGAGGCGACCGTGTGGGTCTCACCCAGGTTCGAGATGTCGAAGGCCTCGATACGGACCGGCACCCGCTCCAGCCCCAGCTCGTCCTGCAGCGCGGACAGGGTCTCCACACGCTGCTGGCGGCGGTGCTCGCGGCGCAACTTGTCCTGGGCCAGGGCCAGCTCCGCGTTGCGCTCGGCCATCTCGCGCAGGCGGCGCAGGTCGCCCCGCGCCGCGACGCGCACCTCGACCGCGGCGTCGCGCTGGGCCGACAGCGCCTCTTCCAGCACCTCGGTCCGCCCCTTCAGCTCCGGCCCGACGACGACGCGGCCCGGGACGGCCGGCGCGGCGCCGTAGTACTGGAGCAGGAAGCTCTCGGCGACCTCCCCGGGCTCGCGCTCCTCGCCCCCGGCCAGGTAGAAGCCCTGCCGCTCGGCGAGGACCCCGTCGCGGACCTGGAAGACCTGGGCGTTGGCGTCGGTTCGGTCGACGGCGACCCCGATCACGTCGGCGCTGCCGAGCCTGCCGCCCGCCACGCGCTGGCGCTCCATCAGGCTCTGCACCGCGGCCAGCCGGTCGCGGAAGAGCGCCGCCCGCTCGAAGTCCTGCGCCCGCGAGGCCCCGGCCATCTTCTCCTCCAGGTCGCGCTCGATCTCGCGGTAGCGCCCGGAGAGGAACGCGACGATCGCGTCGATGTTGCGGCGGTACTCGTCGCGCCCGATGTAGTCGACGCACGGGGCCTGGCAGCGCTTGATGTAGTAGTCGAGACAGGGCACCCCGGAGCGGCGGCCCGGGTCCGGCCCCTCGCAGGTGCGGTACTGGAAGAGCTTGCCGAGCAGGTCCAGGGTCTCGCGCACCCGCTTCGCGGACGAGAACGGCCCGAAGTAGGCGCGGCTGGGGCGATGGCGCTCGCGGGTGAAGTAGACGCGCGGGTAGTCCTCGTCGAGGCTGATCCCGACGTAGGGATAGGACTTGTCGTCGCGCAGGCGGATGTTGAAGCGCGGGCGCAGGCGCTTGATGAAGCTCTGCTCGGCGAGCAGCGCCTCGGCCTCCGTCTGGGTGACGAGGGTCTCGATCGAGTCGATGCGGTCCAGCAGGTCATGCGTGGTCGCCGCGCCCGTCCCGCGCCCCCGCGAGGAGCCCGCGAAATGGGAGGCGACTCGCTTGCGGATTGAGGTCGCCTTGCCGACGTACAGCGCGTCGCCGGAGCGGTCGCGGAAGACGTAGACCCCGGGCTGATCGGGCAGCGCGCGGCGCTGCTCGTCGAGCCTCTCTGCGCGCGTGGGGGCCTTTTCGCTCACCGGAGTAAGGGTAGGCTGGCGCGCCGGCCGGCCGAATCAGGGGGAGAGCTTCGGCGACGGAGTGGGCAGGCGAGCGCAGGCGGCGAGTTGGCTAGCTCGGGGCGACCCAGAAGGCCTCGAGGGTGGTCGGGCCGAGGCCGGTCAGCGGTATGCCTCCCGACGGCGTGGTGCCGCTGTAGTAGACCTCGCCGCTGAGCTGCGCGCCCGCGCTCAGGTCGACCACACCGGCGGCCTCGGTGGAGGGACCGTAGTTGAAGCCGATCGGCTGGGTGGCCCGCGCGGCGCCAGTCTGGATCAGGTCGCCCCCGGCAAAGAGCTGCGCGACGAACATACGATCGGCGGCCGCCGGATCCGGCCCCCAGGGAACGAGCAGGCGCACGTAGTAGATGCCGCTGATCGGGACCGTCGCCGCGTTCGCCGATACACCGAAGCCGCCAGTGTTGAAACCGACCTCGCTCGGGTCGAGCACGACCCCGGTCGAGTTGATCGCCGGGGCGGTTTGGCTGAGCTCGCCGAAGACGCGCAGGGCGGGCATCGTGCCGAAGCTCTCGGGCCCGAGCGCGAGGCTCGGCTTGTTGAGCTGGGCCCCGGTCACGGCCTGGGCATCGATCTTCGCCGTCGTCACCGCCTCGTCGTCGATCTGCCCGGCGGTCACCGCCTCGTCGTCGAGCTTCGCCGTCGTCACGGCCTCGTCCGCCAGCTTCTCGGTGGTGACCGCCCCGTCGATGATGCCGCTGTCGATTACGCCGGGGGCGATCTTGTCGAGCGTCACGGCCCCGCCGCGGATCTTCGGCGCGGTCACGGCCCCCTTCACGATGTCCTTGCTCTTGACCGAGTTCTTGCCCTGCAGCGCGCTGGCGGTGCCGGTGAGGGCCAAGAAGAGGGCGAGGTAGCCGACCACGTTGGAACGTACGTGCTGCGAGACCATGAGTGCTCCTCCCCTGGGATGGCGGACGCCGCGATTCTGCCACCCGCGGCGGCGTGGAGCCGGGGAGCAGAGGGTAGGCTGGCGCGCCGACCGGCCGGATCGGGCGAAGAGACAGGGCGAAGAGACGGCGCCGGAGCGCGCCGAAGGAGGAGACATGACCGAGTACGCGGCTCCGGAGCTGAAGACGATGAGCATCTCCTCCGAGGGCGATATCGGGGTCCTCACGCTGGAGCGGCCCGACGCGATGAACGCGATGAGCCCCGAGCTGCTCTTCGAGCTGACCGTCGCGGCCGCCTGGCTGGCGGATCGCGCCCCGTTTCGTGCGCTGATCATCACCGGGTCGGGTCGCGCCTTCTCGGCCGGCGGCGACATCAACTGGTTCAAGAAGGGGCTGGACGACCCCGACGCCGACCTGCCCTCCGAGGTCCGCCGCGGCGCCGAGGCCCTGCACCTGGCGATCGTCGACTTCCGGCGGGTCCCCTACCCCATCATCGCCGCCGTCAACGGGCCGGCCGCCGGAGCGGGGTTCTCCCTGGCCCTCATGTGCGACATGCGCATCGCCTCGGAGGACGCGTCGTTCGTGATCGCCTACGGACGCATTGGCGCGTCGCCCGACGGCGGCATGACCTACTTCCTCCCCCGCGTCGTCGGCCCCTCGAAGGCCCTGGAGCTGGCGCTGAACGACCCGGTCCTCGATGCCCAGGCCGCGCTCGATCTGGGGATCGTCAGCAAGGTCGTGGCCGCGGACGAGCTGCTGGGCGCCGCCAGGGAGAAGGCCGCCTCGCTCGCCGGCAAGGCCCCTCACTACGTGGACATGGCCAAGTCGCTGATCAACGAGAGCCTCGAGCACAACCTCACCGAGCACCTGCAGCTCGAGCGCCACGGGATCGCCGACAGCATGGCCACCGAGGACCTGCGGCGCGGCGTCAACGCCTTCTTCTCCGGCGAGCAGCCCGAATTTACCGGCAGTTGACCCTTTCGGGGATAAGGTGCCCTGGCCTGGAACGACCGAAAGGGGACCCATGAAGAAGCTGCTTGCCATCCTCGCCGTGATCGCCCTGGCGACTTTCGGCCTCGCCGCCTGCGGCGGCGACGATGACGACGACGGGGGCGATACGACCGCCGCCGCGCCGTCCACCACCGCGACCGCGGCCGGCGGAGGGGGCGGTGCGGGCGGCACGCTCGACATCTCCGCTCCCGCCGACGGCACCCTCGCCTTCGACCAGACCGAGCTCAGCGTCGCCGCCGGGAGCGTCACCGTGAACTTCGACAACCCCGCGGCCCTCTCCCACGACGTGGAGATCGAAAGCCAGTCCGGTGAGGAAGTCGGGAAGACCGACCTCGTCGCCGAAGGCCAGGCGTCGACCACCGTCGACCTCCAGCCCGGGACGTACACGTTCTACTGCACGGTCCCCGGCCACCGCGAGGCCGGCATGGAAGGGACGATCACCGTCAAGTAAGCCGGGTGGACCGAGCGCTCGGCGCGCGGGTCCTGTGATCGCGGCGCCCCCCACATCCTGCGTGCGGCAGGCGCCGTACGCGGATGTGGGGCCCCCCGCGATGCCACCCGCGCGACGGGCGCCTGGGTCGACGTGCTCAGCCGCCGGACGCGAGCAGGTTCACTCCGGCAGTGCGCGGCCGACGCTGTCGGCCACGCAGCACGGCTTGTCGCCGCCCTCGACCTCGAGCGTGAAGCGGGTGACGATCTGCCACCAGCCGCCGGCCACCTCCTCGACCTCGATCACCTCGGCCGAGGCGCGCACCCTGGAGCCGGCCGGGACGGGAGCGGGGAAGCGGACCCTGTTCCAGCCGTAGTTGATGCCGAGCTTGAAGCCGGTGGAGCTGATCAGCGCGAGCCGGAAGCCGTCGATCAGCGCAAGGGTCAGGTTGCCGTGGGCGATCGTGGTCCCGAAGGGGCTCTCGGTCTTCGCGCGCTCGACGTCGACGTGGATCCACTGGTCATCGCCCGAGAGGCGAGCGAAGTCGTCGATGTCGGCCTGGGTCACTTCGCGCCAGTCGCTCGGCCCGACCGTCTGCCCCGCGAGGCCCTTGAGCCCATCGATTCCCTCCACTTCCATCAGCGCCACGGCGGGCAGGCTAGCGCCCGGGCTTGTAATTTTCCGGTAGGCGATATAGATACGCCTTGACGCGGGCCCCGACGTCCTGAAAAAGGGCCCAGAAACTGACTGGCTAGGAGAGGAGATTCAGCGTATGCGAGGTCTCACAACGAAGAGACTGATCGCTGCAGCCTCCGGTCTCGTCCTGATCATCGGGGTCGCCGCTTGCGGCGGCGACGACGACGACGACGGGGGCGGGGGCGGGGGCGAGACACAGCTCGATCTCGTGATCGGGGATTCGATCCCCCTCACGGGCGACCTGGCGGACTTCGGTCCCCCGGGGCAGAAGGCGGCCGATCTCGCCGTTACGCAGATCAACAGCGCCATCAATGAGGCAGGCGTCGACCACACCGTCGAGATCGTCCACGAGGACAACGAGACGAATGACCAGGCTGCCGTGCAGGCTGCCCGCAAGATGGTCGATTCAGATAACGCCTCTTGCATCACAGGCGCCTGGGCCTCGGCCAACACGATCTCCACGGCTCAGTCCGTGGCGATCCCGGACGGCGTCCTCATGATCTCGCCCGCTTCGACCAGCGACGAGATCACGTCCCTGGACGACAACGGGCTCGTCAACAGGACCTCGCCGCCCGACTCGTTCCAGGGCCCGACGCTCGCCGACGCCATGGCGAAGGACCTGGGTGGCGCCGAAGGCAAGACGGTCAACATCGGCGCCCGCAACGACTCCTACGGCGAGGGTCTCGCCGGGACGTTCAGCGATGCATGGGAGTCCCTGGGCGGCTCGATCGGCGAGGAGGTCATCTACGACCCCGAGCAGCCGAGCTACAACTCGGAGGCCGCGCAGATCACGTCGGGCAACCCCGCCGCGATCGTGATCATCGATTTCCCGGAGACCTTCGTGAAGGTCGGCCCGGCGCTGCAGCGCACCGGCGCCTGGGACCCGACGAAGGCCTGGGGTACCGATGGCCTCGCGTCCAGCGACCTGCCCGGCGACGTCGGCGTGCAGATCGTCAACGGCATGCAAGGTACGGCGCCGGGCGCGCCCGACCAGGGAGAGGCCTCGACGGCGTTCGACACCCTGTACACGGGAGCTGAGCCGACGGACGTGGAGCGACAGACGTTCGACGCTCAGAATTTCGACGCCGTGATCCTCTGCTACCTGGCTGCGGTGCACGCAGGATCGACGGACGGCCAGCAGATGGCTGACTCGCTGATCGACATCACGGCTCCGGGTGGAACCGAGTACACATGGCAGCAGCTCCCGGAGGCCATCGATGCGCTGCAGAACGGTGAGGACATCGACTACAACGGTGCCTCC
>DASSYK010000048.1:0-3631 GCA_035703345.1 Solirubrobacterales bacterium | reverse complement strand
CGCCGCACGGCGCCGAGCCCAGCTCGCTCGGCCCCGCCGGCCGCTGATGCGGACGGCGTCCGCCGAGGGGCGAGCCCTTCTCTTCCTTCACGTCCGCAAGACGGGCGGCACCAGCCTCGGCGGCGCCCTCGGCAATCGCTTCGCCGCGGCGGAGTGCCTGCCCCTCTACGACCGGGAGCCGCCTTCGACCGGTGAGGTCCGCGCCCACCGCTTCGTGAGCGGGCACCTGGCCGGCTCCTTCGTGTCCCATTTCGAGCGCCCGCCGGTGGTCGTCGCCTGCCTCCGCGACCCGCTCGAGCGCACCCTCTCGGCGTACTCGTACTACCGCTGGTTCCCGGAGCGCGACTACGAGGTGCTGCGGCCCCAGCTCGGCGAGGCCGCCTACGGGCGCCGCGTCGCCGCGATGCGGCTCGCGCGCGAGCGCTCCCTGGCGGAGCTGATCGCCGAGGCCCCGGAGCTGGCCCGCGAGCACTTCGGCAACGTCCAGTGCGCGGCGCTCGCCGGGGCGGACGCCGCGACGGCCGGGGAGGAGACCCTCGAGGCCGCGCTCGCCGACCTGGAGCGCTGCGACGTCGTCACGCTCACCGAGCGGCTGGAGGAATCGGCCGGGCTGCTGACGCGCCGCCTCGGATGGAGCTCGCTCGGGCCGCTGCCGCGGGCGAAGGAGCTGGACGGCCGGCTGCGGCGCGACCAGCTCGACGCGAGCACCGTCGCGGCGCTCGAGAGGCTGACCGAGCTCGACCGCGAGCTCCACGCGCAGGCGATCCGGCGCTTCGAGCGCGACCTGGCCTCCGGCGCGTCGGGCGACCTGGGCGCCGGGCTGCCCGACGCGCCACTGCTCCCGGACGTCAGCTTCGACGGCCCGGTGCGCGGCGGGGCCTGGTACGGGCGGGAGCGCGTCGCGGGCGGGCCCTGGTTCGCATGGATCGGCCAGGCCGGCTTCGCGTGGGTCGAGCTGGCCATCCCTGCGGGGGCGCGGACGCTGGCCGTCGAGATCCCCCACGTGATCGAGCAGCCGGTCCTGGAGGCCCTGGTGGTGAAGGTCGCGGAGCAGGTGGTGCCGTACGAGCTGCGGCCGTCCGGCTCCGGCCTGCTCCTGACGGCCCCGCTTCCCGGCGGGCTGACGGGCGACGGCGTCAGGGTGACGCTGGAGACCCCCCGCCTCGCGCGCCCGTGCGACGTCGCCCAGAGCGAGGACCGCCGCCGGCTGTCGCTGGCCGTCAGCCGGATGGCGCTGCGAAGCTGAGCGCCCTCACGCAGAGACCGAGGCGCCGCGGATCGTCGACCCCCAGCTCACGGGGCCGCAGCGGCGTGCAGGCGAGGGCGATCCAGTGCTCGCCCGCGTCCACCTCGAAGCTGAGCGCGTCAGGCTCGTAGCTCGCGGGCACCGGGCTCCCGTCGACCGCCACCCGCGGCCTGGGCTCGCTGCGGCCCGGCCGTTCCAGCGGCCGCAGCTCGAGGCGGGCCCGCCGCCGTCCCGTGCCGGGCACGGAGACGCGCAGGAGCGCGAGCGAATCGGTCCAGCGCAGCGGCGGCTCGCCCGGGGGCCGCTCGATCTCGTGAAACCCGAGCGCCCGGCCCGCGAGGGGAGAGCAGAGGTCTAAGCGCTCGGCCGGCGGGCCGGCGGGCGCCGGCGCCGGCCGCCATCGCGCCAGGCCCTCGAGGCGGCCGCGCCTGCTCGTCTGCCGCCAGAACTCGCGGAAGCTCGCCCGCCGCGATCCGTCGTCGCGGGCCCGCCGTGCCCGCCGGGCCGCCCGAGCGGCGGCGAGGCGGGCGCGCAGGATCTCGGGACGAGCGCCGAAGAGGACCGTCCCGGCGTGGCGCATCAGGGGGCGCACCGCTCCGCGGTGCCGGAGAGCCAGGGCGGCGCGCACGGCCCGGGTGGCGCCGTCGCGCGAGAGGGAGAGGCGCTGCTCCCACTCCTCGGCGTGGACGAGGTAGCGGTCGGCGAGCCCGTCGAGCTGCTCGCTGCGGTAGCGCATCTCGCCCCGGCCGAAGCTCCGCACGTGCGAGCCGAGGTGCTCGAGGTCCCCGTCGTAGACGTGGCGGACGCGTGTGCGCGGGCTGTGGACGAGAACCTCTCCGCGCGTATGGAGGGCGATCGCGAGCACCCACGGGGCGAAGTCGCCGTAGTCCGGCGGCAGGCCCCCGCACTCGCGATAGAGCTCACGGCGGATCGCGGTGTCGTGGATCAGCACCTTCCGCCAATGCTCGGGCTCGCGCTCCAGCTCCAGCGCATCGGCGAACTCGTCGCGCTCCAGCTCGCCCATCGCGCCGACCGCCAGCGGCACGCTCTCGCCGCGGATCCCGGGGGCGGCCGTCCGGTCGAGCTCGGCCAGCATCTCCGTGAGGCAGTCGGGCTCGGGGATGCAGTGGGCCTCGGTCACCAGCACGAACTCGCCGCGCGCCACCTCGGCGGCGCGGTTGAACGCCTCGTACTCGTCCCCACCCGGGAGATCGATCCAGCGGTCCTCCGAGCGCAGCAGCGGCCGCACCTCCCGCTCGAGCTCGCGGTCCTCGCCGAGCGCGACCACGACCAGCTCGAAGACGCCCGGGTCCGCATCCTGGGCGGTCCAGG
Source organism: Solirubrobacterales bacterium (assembly GCA_035703345.1). Lineage (GTDB taxonomy): Bacteria > Actinomycetota > Thermoleophilia > Solirubrobacterales > 70-9 > DASSYK01. The sequence goes on along the minus strand of DASSYK010000048.1, from coordinate 1,053 downwards.
CTCGCACGGAGTCGGCGCCCGACTCGCGCTCGTCCTGGAGGGGAATGAGGACCGACATCCGTGGCGGCTGCATCCGTGCCTTTCTACCTTGATCGCGGCCCGGTCCGCATAATGCGCGCGATGTCAACCTCGGTCGGGATGATCGTCACGCACAGTCGCTCCGGGCGATCGCTCATGGATCCGAGCCCCTTCGCTTGACCGCCCCCACGCTCACGGTGGTGACGCCGTCGTTCAACCACGCCGGCTACCTCGAGCGCACCATCGCCTCCGTGCTCGAACAGGACTACCCGGCTCTCGAGTTCGTGATCGTCGACGGCGGCTCCGACGACGGCTCGGTCGAGATCATCCGGGCTCACGAGCAGCACCTCGCCTGGTGGGTGTCCGAGCGGGACGACGGACAGGCCGACGCGATCAACAAGGCGATCGAGCGCACCCGCGGAGAGATCATCGCCTACATCAACTCCGACGACCACTACATGCCCGGCGCCTTCGCCAGGGCGGTGGCGGCGCTGGAGCGCTCCGGGGCGGGCTGGGTAGCGGGCGGCTCGCTCGACCTCTTCGACGGAGATCCGCCGACCGACCTCGGCGTCTGGCAGCCGGCGCCGCCGGCGGCGAGCGAGCGCCGCCTGCGCGGGCGCCACTGGTGGGTGCTGGCGCCCTGGCACGTGCCCCAGCCGTCGTGCTTCTGGCGCCGCGAGATGTTCGAGCACCATGGCCTCTTCCGCCGCGACCTCGCGAACACCTTCGACGCCGAGTTCATGCTGCGGTTGGCCCTGGCCGGCGAGGAGCCCGAGCTGCTGCCGGACGACGTCCTGGCGGTGCGGCTGGGGCACCCCGGCCAGAAGTCGGGCGACCGCGGCCGCTCGCGCGCCGAGATCCGCCGCTTCGGCGAGCTCTTCGCCTCCGAGCTCGATCCGCGCGAGCGCCGGATGCTGCGGCTGCTCGCCCCGCCGGTCGCGGCGTGGCGCGCGTTCCGCGAGACCCTGCTGGACCCGGGGCTGAGGTTCGGCGGCCGGCTCCTGGAGCGGGTCCCGGCCTCCCTGCGGCCGCGGA
>DASSYK010000124.1:0-4484 GCA_035703345.1 Solirubrobacterales bacterium | reverse complement strand
GCTGCGAGTATGGCCAGGCGGCGCCCGAGTGGCTCGCGCTGGTCGCCGTGGTGGCGCTGGCTCTCGGCGCCCTGATCTGGGCCGCGCGCGGCCCCCTGGGCGGCTTGCCGCTGGCCGGCGCGCTCGCCGAGCGCCTCGTCTGCGCCGTGCGGCTCGCCGACGACTGCCGCTCGGAGCCCGCCCTGCGCGCGTCCTACGGCGCCGATCTCGCCGTGGCGCTGCGCGCCCACGCCCCGACGCTGCTCTACGAGCCCGGCATGCGGGCGCTGCCCGTGGACTACCGGCGCTGCCGCGAGGACGCCTGCGCGGAGGGCTCCGCGGACGGCCGCGTGACCCGCGCCGCGTCCGCTGAGCGCACGGCCGCCTTCACCCACGTGATCGACTGCCGCCGGGGCGCGCCTCGCGGCGGCGGGGTGGACTGCTCAGGTGAGCGCGCCGGCAACCTCTACCTCCAGTACTGGCTCTACTACCCGGGCAGCGCCACGGCCGAGGGCTCGACGCCGTTGAAGTCCCTGATCCGCCGCGGCAGCGCCGCCCTCGGCAAGCCCACGTACCACCCCGACGACTGGGAGAGCTACCAGGTGCGGATCGGGCCGTCCGGCCGCTTCGCCCGGGCCAGCTCGCACCACTCCTACAGCTACGAGCTCGGCGGCTCGGGGCCGATCCCGGGCCACCGGCTCTTCCGCCGCGCGGACGGCGCGATCGGACTCAAGCGCAGGCCCGAGGCCGTCAACGGCTGGGGCCCCGAGATGGGCACGCTCTACGTCTCGGGGGGAAGCCACGCCGGCAACGCCCGTGTCAACCGGACCGTGACCCGCTCGACCCGCGACGGCCGCCTCGTCCTGATCCCGCTCGCGCGGCTGGCCCGTCGCGAGCGCGCCGAGTTCGCGGTCACCCCGCCGTGGCGCAAGCGCGTCTTCTTCGATCCCGAGTACGCCGGGACGGACTGACAGGCGGCCGGCCGGTGGCCCGGCTACTTCGGCGCCATCCGCAGCGCGCCGTCGAGGCGGATGGTCTCGCCGTTCAGCATCGTGTTCTCGGCGATGTGGACGGCGAGCTGCGCGTACTCCTCGGGGAGGCCGAGGCGCGAGGGGAAGGGGATCGTGGCCCCGAGCGCGTCGCGCGCCTCCTGGGGGAGGGCTGCGAGCAGGGGGGTGTCGAAGAGGCCGGGGGCGATCGTGTTGACGCGGATGCCGCGGCTCGACATGTCGCGGGCCGCCGGCAGCGTCAGCCCGACGATGCCGCCCTTCGAGGCGGCGTAGGCGACCTGCCCGATCTGGCCGTCGAAGGCCGCGATCGAGGCGGTGTTGACGCAGACGCCGCGCTCGCCGCCCGCGTCGGGCTCGTTCCCGTTCATCGCGTCGCAGGCGAGGCGCAGCACGTTGAAGGTGCCGACCAGGTTGACCTTGATCACGTTGTGGAAGATCTCGAGGTCGTGCGGGCCCTGCTTGCCGGCCGTCCGCTGGGCCCAGCCGATGCCGGCGCAGCAGACCGAGATCCGCAACCCGCCTTCCATCCCGGCGGCGGCGTCGACGGCTGTCTGCACGGGCTCGGGCTCCATCACGTTGGCCTCGACGAAGCTCGCGCGGTCGCCGAGCTCGGCGGCGAGCTCCTCGCCCTTCTCAGCGTTGAGGTCCGCGATCACGACGGAGGCGCCGCGCGCGTGCAGCGCACGCGAGGTCGCGGCCCCGAGCCCTGAGGCTCCGCCGGCGACGAGCGCTCCTGCTCCCTCGACGTTCACGGCCGGGAGCCTATGAGATCGGCGTCCGCGTGGGCCCGGCGCGGCGCCGGCCTGCGGCGTTTCGGGCCCGTTGAGGTTGCGCGATATGGTCCTCGCATCGTCCCCGGGGCCACCGCCACCCAGACGAAGGACCTCGTCGCCGAGCACCTGGCGGAGGCTCGGCGCCACACCCTGAAGCTGATCGAGCCGCTCACCGACGAGCAGCTCAACCGGGTCTACTCGCCCATCCTCAGCCCGCTCATCTGGGACCTCGGGCACATCGCCAACTTCGAGGAGCTCTGGCTGGTCCAGCGGGTCGGCGGGCGGGATCCCCTGCGCGGCGACCTCGGCGAGTTCTACGACGCGATCGAGCAGCCGCGGAAGGTCCGCGGCCAGCTGCCGATCCTGCGCGCCGACGAAGTCCGGCCCTACATGGAGCAGGTGCGGGAGCGGACGCTGGAGGTGCTCGGCGAGCTCGAGCTCGATCAGTCCGACCCCCTGCTGGCCCACGGATTCGTCTACGAGATGCTCCTCGCCCACGAGTACCAGCACAACGAGACGATGCTGCAGCTGCTGCAGATGGTGGAGCGCTACGAGCCCGTCGAGGTCGACCCGGGACCCGCATCGGAGCCCGTGGCCGATGGCCCCGCGATGGTGCCGGTCGCGGGCGGGTCCCACACGGTCGGCGCGGGCGATCCCTCCGACGGCTTCGCCTACGACAACGAGCGGCCGCGGCACGGGGTGGAGCTCGCGCCGTTCGAGATCGACCGGACGCCCGTCGCCAACGCCGCCTGGATCGAGTTCATCGAGGAAACCGGCGCCGAGCCGCCGATGTATTGGGAGCGCGACGGCGAAGGGGGCTGGGTGCGCACCGCGATGGGCCGCACCGAGCCGGTCGATCCCGCGCTGCCGGTCGTCCACGTCTCCTGGCACGAGGCGGACGCGTTCGCCCGCTGGGCGGGCAAGCGGCTGCCGACCGAGCTCGAGTGGGAGGCCGCCGCCGCCGGCGCGGACCCCGAACGGGCCAATCTCGACCAGCTCTCCTTCGGGCCGGCCCCCGCGGGCGCCTACGGCGACGCGGCGTCGGGCTGCGGCGCCGTGCAGATGCTCGGCGACGTCTGGGAGTGGACGTCGAGCGACTTCACCGCGTACCCGGGCTTCGAGGCCTTCCCCTACGCCGAGTACTCGGAGGTCTTCTTCGGCGACGGGCACAAGGTGCTGCGGGGAGGCGCCTGGTCCGCGCGCCGCCGGACGATCCGCACCAGCTTCCGCAACTGGGACCTGCCGCAGCGCCGCCAGATCTTCGCCGGCGTGCGCTGCGCGCGGGACGCCTGATCCGCCACGACCTCGACCCCGCTCCGATCTGTAACGCCATCGACTCCGTAGAGACACGACGAAGAAGGGGAAGACGATCGACAGCGCCGCCACAACCGACCGCATCAGCGTCGACGTGCACCTGCCGCCGGGCGGGCCGCTCTCGGGCATGGCCGCCGACGTACGCGCCGGCCTGACCAAGCCGTTCAAGGAGCTCTCACCCCGCTACTTCTACGACGAGCTCGGCTCCGAGCTGTTCGAGCGGATCACCGGGCTGCCCGAGTACTACCCGACGCGCTGCGAGCGGGCGATCCTCGAGCAGCGCTCGCCCGAGATCGTGGCGGCGGCCGCGCCGCGCGCCCTGATCGAGCTCGGCTCGGGCTCGGCCGCGAAGACCCGCGTCCTGCTCGACGCGATGCGCGACGCCGGGTGCCTCGAGGCCTACGCCCCGGTCGACATCTCGGAGGAGATCACGCGGGAGACCGCCGAGCGCATCGGCGCCGAGTACCCAGGGATCGAGGTGCTCGGCCACGTCTGCGACTTCGAGCTCGACCTCGAGCGGGTCCCGGTCCGCGGGCCGCGCGTGATCGCGTTCCTCGGCGGCACGATCGGCAACTTCCAGCCGGCCCAGCGCTCGAGCTTCCTGCGCCGGATCGCCAACCTGCTCGACGACGACGACCGCTTCCTGCTCGGCACCGACCTGGTCAAGGACCGGGCGACGCTCGAGGCCGCCTACGACGACTCGCAGGGGGTGACCGCGGCCTTCAACAAGAACGTGCTGCGGGTGCTCAACGAGCGCCTCGCCGCGAACTTCGACCTCGACGCGTTCGAGCACGTCGCGCGCTGGGACGCCGACAACCTCTGGATGGACATCCGCCTCCGTTCGCTGCGGCATCAGGTCATCGACATCTCCGCGCTGGACCTCCAGGTGGCCTTCGCCGCCGGGGAGGAGATGCGCACCGAGATCTCGACCAAGTTCGCGCGGCAGGGCCTCGAGGGCATCTACGCCGAGGCGGGCCTCGAGATCACCGGCTGGTGGACGGATCCGGACGGCCTCTACGCCCTCAGCCTCGCCCGCGCCTGTTGACAGCCGCTCGCGGCCGTGGCTGGATTCGGGGCGTCCGGGCCGCTCCAGGCGGCTCAACGACGAGCACCGAAGAGGCCGGGCGCCCAGTGCGGCGAGGCTAGCCGCCGCCTCGCGCGAGCACGGCGACGAGCGCGGCCTTGACGCGTCCGGGTGCTCGCGCCACCTGCTCGTGCGTGAATCGCAGCACCTCGAGCCCTGCGACGACGTGCGCCTGGTCCCGTATCCGGTCGCGCGCCTGCTGCGCGGGCGTCCGGTGGTAGCGCAGCCCGTCCGTCTCGACCACGAGGCCATGCTCCGGCCAGAAGAAGTCGATGCAGAAGCCGTTCAGCCGCACCTGCGTCTGCGGCGCCGACACCCCTGCGT
>DASSYK010000117.1:0-8413 GCA_035703345.1 Solirubrobacterales bacterium | reverse complement strand
GGGAGAATCTAGCGAGCGGCGGGCGGCGAGCGCGAGCCGAGCGGCGCTCGAGGAGCCGAATCAGGCACGAGCCCGGCAACGAGGGAAGGCGGACTCCGACGGGGTGGGCTCTCGGCGCGAAAAGTCGCCTTTGGGCGATTTCCTCCCGGACGTGCGGGAGGAAATCGCCCCGAGCCGAGTTTTCGCCCGAAGGCCGCTGTGGCCGGACCCACCTTCCCTCGTTGCCGGGCTCGTGCCTGATTTGGCTCCTCGAGCGCCGCTCGGCTCGCGCTCGCCGCCCGCCGCTCGCTAGATTCTCCCCCCATGGCCCAGACGAAGAAGAAGCGGCGGCGCAAGCATCGCGGCACCCAGGGGGGCCGCGTCGACATGCGCCCGCGCGGGCGCCCGCGCAACCGCGCCGAGGCGCGCCAGCGAGCGCAGGCCCGCCGCTCGGGTTCGAGCGGGGGTTCGGCCGCGCGTACGCCGGGCCCGCCGACCTGGGGCAGCGCGTTTCGCAAGGGGCTGGTCGCGGCGGTGATCTTCTTCGCGCTGATGGCGCTCGCCTTCCAGCGCCCGATCGCCTCGGCCGCCGGGATCGCCGCGTTCATGGTCGCGTTCTACGTTCCGATGGCGTACGTGACCGACCGGTTCTTCTACAACCGCAACCTGCGCAAGCAGCAGTCCGCCCGCTCCCAGGGCGGCGACTGAGCCCCCGGCCTCCGACCCGTCCCGCGGTTACCCTGACCCCATGGATGTCCGCATGCTCACCGTCGGTCCGGTGCAGGAGAACTGCTTCCTGTTCCGCCGCGACGGCTCCGACAGGGCGCTGATCGTCGATCCCGGCGACGAGGCTCCGCGCATCCTCGCGGCGGTCGAGGAGCTGGGCGTCGAGGTCGAGGCGATCCTGCTGACCCACACCCACTTCGACCACATCGGCGCCGTCGCGCCCGTGGCCGAGGCGACGGGCGCGCCCGTGTGGTGCCCGGAGATCGAGGTCCCGGTGCTCGCCGACCTGATGGCCTGGACGCCGCCCGGCTTCGGCCCGTTCGAGAGCTACGAGGCCGATCAGACCCTGAAGGGCGGCGAGAAGCTCGAGCTGGCCGGCTTCGACATCGACGTGATCCACACCCCGGGCCACAGCCCCGGCCACGTCACCTTCTCGGTCCCCGACGAGCAGGCGATCTTCTCCGGCGACGTCCTCTTCCAGGGGTCGGTCGGACGCGTCGACCTGCCCGGCGGCGACGGCCCGACGCTGATGGAGTCGCTGCGGGACCTGGTCGAGTCGCTGCCGCCCGAGACGCGGGTCCATCCGGGCCACATGGGCCTGACCACCCTCGGCGCGGAGCGCCAGAGCAACCCGTTCCTGATGGAGTTGGCCCGCTGAGCGCGGGCGGCCCCGATCGCATAGTCCTCGCGGTCGAGCTGGACGCGCCGCCCGCGGCGGTGTGGGCCGCGCTCGCGAGGCCCCCGCAGCTCGCCAACTGGTGGGGCGACCACGTCAGCCTGGACGCTCGGCTCGGCGGAGCGCTATCAGAGCGCTGGCGTGACGCGGAGGGGCGCGAGTCAGTCACGTTGGGCGAGGTGACGGAGCTGCGTCCCGGCGAGCTGCTGGCGCTGAGCTGGCGCGACCAGGACTGGGCGGTCGGGACGGAGGTCCGCTTCGAGATCGAGCCGCTGCCGGATGACCGCAGCCGGCTGACCCTCACGCACTCGGGCTGGGAGGCCTTCCCCGCCGAGGAGCGCGATTCCATCGTCTCCGCGCACCGATCCGGGTGGGAGCGTCACCTGGCGAACCTCAGAGAGCACCTCGGCGGCTAAGGTCGCCCCGATGAGCGAGCGGATCAAGGCGCCGCGCGGCACCTTCGACGTGCTGCCCGAGCAGCAGAGCGTGCGACTCCGCATCGCCGAGACGGCCCGGGCGCTGCTCGAAGAGGCCGGCTACGGCCGCCTCGACACGCCAGTCTTCGAGGAGACCGAGCTCTTCGCCCGCGGGGTGGGCGAGTCGTCCGAGGTGGTCCAGAAGCAGATGTTCAGCTTCGAGGACCAGGGAGGGCGCGGTCTGACGCTGAGGCCCGAGGGCACCGCCTCGGTCTGCCGCGCCTACATCGAGCACGGGATGCAGAAGCGCCCGCAGCCCGTGAAGCTCTGGTACTCGGGACCCTTCTTCCGCCACGAGCGCCCGCAGGCGGGCCGCTACCGCCAGTTTCACCAGGTCGGCGCCGAGGCGATCGGCTCCGCGTCCCCGCTCGTGGACGCCGAGCTGATCGTGCTCGTCTGGGACCTGGTCAGCGAGCTCGGGGTCGAGGGCGTCAAGCTGACCCTCGGCAGCCTCGGCTCCCCGTCCTCCCGCGCGGCCTATCTCGATGAGCTCCGCGCTTACATGCACGGCCGCGAGGACGAGCTTTCCCCCGAGGTCCGCGAGCGGATCGAGCTCAACCCGCTCCGCGCGTTCGACTCGGCGGACGAGGGCACCCAGGCCGTGATGGCCGAGGCGCCGCGCCTGCTCGACCGCCTCGACGCCGAGGACGCCGAGCACCTCGAGAAGGTGCGCGCGCTGCTCGACCGCACGGGCGTCCCCTACGAAGTGGACGCGACCCTGGTGCGCGGGCTCGACTACTACACGCGCACCGTCTTCGAGCTGCACTGCGAGCGCCTCGGCGCCCAGTCCCAGGTCGGCGGCGGCGGGCGATACGACGGGCTGATCGAGCAGCTCGGCGGGCCCGCGACCCCCGCAAACGGCTGGGCGGTCGGCATCGACCGCCTCGCGCTCGCGATGGGCGAGGCCGAGGAGCCCCCGCGCGTCGACGTCTTCATCGTCGCCGAGCCCGAAGCGCGCGAGCGCGCGCTCACGCTCGCGATCGAGCTGCGCCGCGCCGGCATCTCCGCCGACCTGGACATGGCCGAGCGCTCGCACAGGGGCCAGATGAAGCAGGCCGACCGCTCCGGCGCCCGCCACGCCGTGATGCTGGGCGCCGAGGGCGTGCGGGTGCGCGACATGACGAGCGGCGAGACGGCCGATGCCGAGCTCTCCGACCTGGTCGATCGCCTCCGCAACGCGCTCGCGAGCGGCGGCGGAGACGCCTAGCGGACATACTCCGCCCCGATGGACGCTTCCAGACCGGACCCCCCGGCCCTGAGGCCGAACGCCTACCGCGACGCCTGGTGCGGTCAGGTGCTCACCGACCGCGTCGGCTCCGAGCTGTGCGTCGCCGGCTGGGTGCACCGCCGCCGCGATCACGGCGGGCTGATCTTCATCGACCTGCGCGACCGCACGGGGCTGGTCCAGCTCGTCTTCAACCCCGACGAGTCCGGGTCCACGGCGATGGAGCTGGGACACACGCTGCGCGCCGAGGACGTGGTGAGCGTGCGCGGCGCCGTCGCGGCGCGCGCCCCCGAGACCGTCAATCCGAAGATGCCCACGGGCGAGGTGGAGGTCAGGGTCGCCGAGGCGACGCTGCTCTCCGACGCCGATACGCCGCCGTTCGAGATCGAGTCGTTCTCGGGCGAGGTCAGCGAGGACAATCGGTTGCGCTACCGATACCTCGACCTGCGCCGCGACCGCATGCGCGAGGCGATCGAGCTGCGGCACCGGGTGGCGCAGAGCATGCGCGAGTTCCTCTCCGGCGAGGGGTTCCTCGAGATCGAGACCCCGACGCTCACCCGCTCGACGCCGGAGGGCGCCCGCGACTTCCTCGTGCCCAGTCGCGTGCAGACGGGCAACTTCTACGCGCTGCCGCAGTCGCCCCAGCTCTTCAAGCAGCTGCTGATGATCGGCGGGTTCGAGCGCTACTTCCAGATAGTGCGCTGCTTCCGCGACGAGGACTTCCGCGCCGACCGCCAGACCGACTTCACCCAGCTCGACATCGAGATGTCCTTCGTCGACGCCGACGACGTGATCGAGGTCAACGAGCGGCTGCTGGCCGCGGTGCTGGGCGCGGCGGGGGTCGAGCTGGAGCTGCCGCTGCCGCGCCTTTCGCACAGCGACGCCATCGCGCGCTTCGGCTCCGACCGGCCCGATCTGCGCTTCGGCCTCGAGCTGGTCGAGCTGACGGACGTCTTCGCGGAGAGCGAGTTCAAGGCCTTCCGTGGCGCGATCGAGGGAGGCGCGCTCGTGCGCGCCCTCAACGCGGGCAGCCACGAGTTCTCCCGCGCCCAGCTGGACGGCCTCGTCGCGGAGGCGCAGGAGCTCGGGGCCAAGGGCCTGGTGTGGGCCGTGGTCGAGGACGGCGGCTGGCGCTCGCCGGTCGCGAAGTTCCTCTCCGATGCCGAGATCTCCGCGGCGAACGAGCGCCTCGGCGCGTCCGAGGGCGACGTCCTCCTGGTGGTCGCCGATTCGCCCCGGGTCTCCGCGGCGGTCCTCGCCGAGCTGCGCCGCCGCCTCGGCGAGCGCCTCGGCCTGATCGACCCGGCCGCGAACGCCCTGACCTGGATCGTCGACTGGCCCCTGGTCGAATGGAACGATGACGAGAGGCGCTGGGAGCCCCACCATCACCCGTTCACGGCGCCGGCGGGCGAGATCGACCCGGAGAACCCCGGTGACGCCCGGGCGCTGGCATACGATGTCGTCTGGAACGGATGGGAGATTGGTGGCGGATCGATCCGAATCAGCGACCCGGATGTTCAACGCAAAGCGTTCGCCGCAATCGGCATCGACGACGCCCAGGCCGAGCAACGCTTCGGCTTCCTGCTCGAAGCTCTTCGCTATGGGGCCCCGCCGCACGGCGGCATCGCCTACGGCCTCGACCGCATGGTCGCCCTGCTTCACGGCGCGGAGTCCATTCGCGACGTGATCGCCTTCCCGAAGACCGCGTCGGGCACGGACCCGCTGACCGGGGCCCCCGCCCCGGTGGATGAGCGCCAGCTGAAGGAGCTGGGCCTCTCGCTGCGCGCGAGACCCGAGCCTGGGGGCCGGGAGGGCTGATGGAAGGGCGTCCGCCCTTCGACCCGGACGACGAGCTGGACTTCGACTTCGAATCCAGCCGGCGCCGGTGGCGGGAGCAGACCGATGAGCATCGGATCGCCGGCGAGGGCGAGGACGCCGGCGAGGGCGAAGGGCTCGAGCCGCCTGGCGAGGAGGGGGAGGGGGCCGGCCCCGAAACGGCGGCCGAGCGCCCCCGCCGCGAGCGCCGCCCCCGCCGCGGCGGCCTCAACATCTCCTTTGGGCGCCGCAAGCGCCCCGCTCGCGAGCGCCCCGCGCGTGCGGCGCGCGAGGGTGAGGCGGCGGAGCGCGCCGCGCGCCGTGCCCGCCTCGGCACCGGAGAGATCCCGGCAGTCGACCCCGATACCGGAGAGCGGGCGCGCCTCAGGGACGATCCCTTCACGCCCGCCGAGGTTCCCGTGCCCGGCGACAGGCGCAGTCACCGCCGCGATCTCCCGGCCAAGGTGCGGCGGCGGCAGGCGATCGCGGCGGGGGCCGTTGTCGTGATCCTCGTCGTCCTCGGCATCGTCGTCTTCTCGGGCGGTGAGGAGTCCGAGCCCGAGCCGCTGCCCCTGAAGAAGCTGGTCGGCCAGAGCGTGGTCACCAAGCTCGGCGAGGGCGGCGCCGACCAGAAGCTCGTCCGCCGCGTGCGCAAGGGGCAGGTCGGCGGCCTCATCGTGGACCCGCGCGACGAGCAGACGCTGCAAGCGGACCTGACCAGTCTCCAGCAGGCCGCCGCCGACGGCGACAACCCGCCGCTGCTGGTGATGATCGACCAGGAGGGCGGCGACGTGAAGCGGCTCCCGAACGGGCCGCCGGAGCTCTCGGCCCCGCAGATGGGCGAGGACGGCGACCCCGACACGGCGCGCGCGGAGGGCGAGGCGACCGGCCAGTTCCTCGAGCCGCTCGGCGTGGACGTGGACCTGGCGCCGGTGCTCGACGTCGCGCTCCCGCAGACGGCCGACACGATCTCCTCGCGCAGCTTCGGCGACGATCCGGCGCTGGTCGCGGACCTCGGGTCCGCCTTCATCCAGGGGCTCCAGTCCCAGGGCGTGGCGGCGACGGCCAAGCACTTCCCCGGCCTCGGGGCCGCGACCACCAACACGGACTTCAGCCCGGTCACGATCGTCACCCGTCAGGAGTCCCTCGACGCGGGCATCGAGCCCTTCCGCGCCGCCGTCGAGGCGGGTGTCCGGCTGGTGATGATGTCCTCGGCGATCTATCCCGACCTCGGCCCGAAGAAGCCGGCGGCTTTCGCGAGGCCGATCGTCCAGGGCCTGCTGCGCGACCAACTCGGCTTCGAGGGCGTGATCATCACCGACGACCTGCAGAGCATCGCGATCCAGGAGCTCTCGGGCCCGGCGCGGGCGGCCGTCGCCGCGATCGGCGCGGGCTGCGACCTCCTGCTCTACGCGCGCGGCGCCCAGGGCTCGGTCCAGGGCTTCAACGCACTCGTCGGCGCGGTCAAGGAGGGGGGCCTCGACCAGGCTCAGATCGAGGCCGCGTACCAGCGGATCACGTCGCTCAAGGCCCAGCTCGCAGCGGGCTGAGCACCCGCTGACTTCGGTCTGAGGGCGCGTCTACTGTCCCGGCCGGGAGTCCGCCCCCGACGATCCAAGGGAGACCATGAGAGAGCTACTCGCACCCGACGACACGCGCGACGCGCTGCGCAAGCAGGGCGGCCTGTTGCTCGCGCTCGGCGTCCTGATGCTGATCCTGAGGAAGCAGGACGACCTCAGCGACTTCGTCACGTTCCTGCTGTACGGCGTCATGGCCGTCTACCTGTACGGAGCGGTCTTCACGACGCAGTACACGGACGGGGCCCGGCCCTGGACCGCCGTGCACAGCGTGCTCGGCCTGCTGTTCGTCCCGCTCGCCCTCGGCGAGTTCGTCGCGATGCTCGACGGCGACGCCGGATCCGACCTCAACACGTTCTGGATCTTCGGAGTGACCGCGGGGCTCGCGTTCTACGCCGGGGTGGTCAAGGGGATCAGGTTCCATCTCCTCGCCGGCTCGATCGCCGCGATCATCTCCTGGTCCGGGCTCTGGGACAAGCTGCTCGGAGACGAGGGCATCGCGGGCCACTTCGGCACCTACCGCGGGCTGCTCGGGATCCTCTCGATCATCCTGTTGGCCGGCGCCCTCTGGCTCTGGCGCCAGGGCGACGAGACCCGCGTGGGTGGTACCGCGACCGACGACGGCGGCGACGAGGGCGTCTGGAAGGCCTCGGAGCTGTTCACCGGCGCGGGGATCGCGGCGGTGCTCGCGTGCGGTCTCGGGATCAGCTCGCTGGCGGCGGCCCAGTTCACCGGGCCGTTCGGCGGGGAGGTCACGGTGGTCCGCACGGCCCAGCTCTGGGACGTCCTGCTGCTCCTGATCTCGCTCGGCCTGGTCGGGGTCGGCTCGATGATCGGGACACGCGGCCCCGTGTACGTCGGTGCGATCGGGTTGTTCCTGTTCCTGTTCATCGTCGGGCTCGACCTCAACGAGGACTCGCCGAAGCCGGGCGACCTCGGGGTCTGGCCGATCCTGCTGCTGATCGGCGGCGCGCTGCTGATCGGGCTCAGCGCCGTCAAGGACGCGAGCCTCGGCGACCGCCCGCGGCGGTTCCTGACCGGGTTGCGACGCCGGTAGTGGAGAAGCCCTGGATGTAGACGAGCTAGTCCGCCGCTTCCTGGCCGCCCTCAGCACGGGCGACCGGGCGGCGGTCGGCGAGCTCGTCCATCCGGAGGTGGAGATCCGGACCGAGCGCACCGTCCACCGCGGGCGGGTGGCGGCGATGGAGTGGTCCGGAAAGACGTTCCGGCATCTCGTCCGCCGCTACGTCCCGGTGCGGATCGAGCACCGGCCCAGCGGGGTGCTGGTGCACGCCGAGCTCCAGTACGTCTGGCGGGAGTCGGACGAGGTGGGGGACAGCACCCACGTCGCGATCGAGCTCGGCATCCGCGACGGCCTGATCTCCTCCTGGTACCTGCTCGACGAGCCGGACTGACGCCGCAGCCGAATCCCCGGTGGTTGCCGCAGCCCGGTGCTAGGGTTGATCTCAGGCTCGAGCCTGTGCGCGAGCCGTCCCGAATAAAACCCAACAAAATGCGCTTGGGAGTCGATTTTCGGCGACGCCCACCGTGGTTTCGCCGGATAGACACCCACCTGTTCAACACGGGTTTCCAAGCAGGGGCGGTAACGGCAGGCTGGGGCCTCTTTTCATCTCCGCGTCCGCTCCCCGCGGCCTACCCTTCGGGCGTATGGACCGCGAGGCGCTCCAGCACTACCTGGCCGACGGCTCCCGCCGCGGCCCCGCCGCCGGTGGTGCGCTCAGCGGCTCCGCCGGCGGTGCTCCCTGTGGCGACCTCGTTCGCCTCTCGCTGAGCGTCCGGGACGGCCGGATCGAGAGCGTCACCCAGGAGGCCGAGGGCTGCGCCGCGAGCCGCGCCGCGGCCGCGGCCGCGGCCGCGCTGGCCGAGGGGACCCGCGTGCTCGACGCCGCCCGCATCGGTGCCGCCGAGATCGACGCGG
>DASSYK010000160.1:0-16801 GCA_035703345.1 Solirubrobacterales bacterium | reverse complement strand
AGGCCCCGATCTGGAAGCGCGAGGTGGAGGCGGGAGAGGCGCGCTGGGTCGAGGGAACGCCGGTCGGCGGCGCCGAGACCGGGGCCGCCGGGGAGCGCGCGCCGCGATGAGCGAGCCACCGCGTCCGGACCCCGCGTCCGGAGAGCAGCCGCGCCTCAGCCACCTCGACGAGTCGGGACGCGCGCGAATGGTGGACGTCGGCGCGAAGCCGGAGTCGGAGCGCGTGGCGCGAGCCGAGGCGCTCGTGCGGATGTCGCCTGAGACGGCCGCCGCGGTCGCCGCCGGCGACGGGCCGAAGGGGGACGTGGTCGCGCCCGCCCGCTTCGCCGGGATCGCCGCCGCGAAGCGCACGGGCGAGCTGATCCCGCTCGCCCACCCGCTGCAGCTCGCTTACGCTGACGTCGAGCTCGAGGTGGACGCCGCCGCCGGCCTGGTGCGGATCGTCTCCGAGGTCCGCGTCACCGGGCGCACGGGCGTCGAGATGGAGGCGATGACGGCGTGCTCTGTCGCTGCGCTGACCGTCTACGACATGGTCAAGGGCCTCGACCGCGGGGTGAGGATCGAGCGCGTGGAGCTGCTCGAGAAGTCCGGCGGGCGCAGCGGGCACTGGCGCCGCCACGGCGAGGGCCAGTGAGAGCGGCGCTGATCACGATCTCGACCTCGAAGGCGGCCGGCGAGGGCACCGACGAGAGCGGTCCCCGGCTCGTGGCCCTGGCGGAGGAGCTCGGCGCGGCCGTCGCCGGGCGGGAGGTCATCGGAGACGACCGCAAGCAGATCGAGACGCGGCTTCGCCACTGGGCCGATGAGGAGGGCTGCGAGCTGGTCCTGACCAGCGGCGGGACCGGATTCTCGCCCAGCGACGTCACCCCGGAGGCCACCCGGGCGGTGATCGAGCGCGAGGCTCCAGGGATCGCGGAGGCGATGCGGCTGGCGAGCCGCGAGCACACGTCGCACTGGATGCTCTCGCGCGCCGTCGCCGGCATCCGCGGCAGGACCCTGATCGTCAACTTCCCGGGCTCGCCGAGGAGCATCGCTGAGGCCGGCGCCGCCATCCGGGACTCGCTGCCCCACGCGGTCGCCCTGCTCTCGGGTCGAGGCGGTCACGGCCGGGTGGACTGAGGATTGCAAAAGCAATAGGTTCCGCGCCGAACGCGCTTCGGACCCGGAGCTGTTCTCGATACGGGAGGTGTGGGACCACACGATGAGCGACAGCCGCGCCCTACTCAAGGCACGGCAGTTCTTCGGGCCCAGGCGGCGCTCGGCCGAGGGCTGGAGCGAGGCCTCGACGTACTCGCGCGAGTGGGAGAAGGCCTACCGCCGCCGCTGGCAGCACGACCGCGTCGTCCGCTCCACCCACGGGGTCAACTGCACGGGCTCCTGCTCGTGGAAGGTCCACGTCAAGGACGGGCTGGTCACCTGGGAGACCCAGCAGACCGACTACCCCTCGAACGGGCCCGACACGCCCGACTACGAGCCGCGCGGATGCCCCCGCGGCGCCTCGTTCTCCTGGTACATCTACTCGCCGCTGCGCCCCAAGTTCCCGTACGTGCGGGGGGTGCTGCTCGATATGTACCGCGAGGCCCGGGATCGCCTCGGCGACCCGGTGGAGGCCTGGACCTCGATCGTCGAGGACCCGGAGCGGGCGCGCGCGTACAAGTCGCGGCGCGGCAAGGGCGGGTTCATGCGCGCGAGCTGGGACGAGGTCTCGGAGCTGATCGCCGCCGCCCACGTGCACACGATCCGCAAGTTCGGCCCCGACCGGATCGTCGGCTTTTCGCCGATCCCGGCCATGTCGATGGTCTCCTACTCCGCCGGCACCCGCTTCCTGTCGCTGATCGGTGGGACCTCGCTGAGCTTCTACGACTGGTACGCGGACCTGCCGCCGGCGTCGCCTCAGATCTGGGGGGACCAGACCGACGTGCCCGAGTCCGCGGACTGGTGGAACAGCTCCTACCTGATGCTCTGGGGCTCCAACATCCCCCAGACCCGGACCCCGGACGCCCACTTCATGACCGAGGCCCGCTACAAGGGCCAGAAGGTGGTCGTGGTCTCACCCGATTTCGCCGGCCACACCAAGTTCGCCGACCACTGGCTGCCCGCGCGGGCGGGCACCGACGGGGCGCTGGCGATGGCGATGGGCCACGTGATCCTGAAGGAGTTCTACGTAGAGCGGCTCTCCGAGCCGTTCGCCGACTACGCGCGCCGCTTCACCGACCTGCCGCACCTGGTCACGCTCCGCGAGCGCGAGGACGGCACCCACGTCCCCGACGCCTTCCTGCGCGCCTCCGACCTCGGCTCCGCGGACGAGAACGCCGAGTGGAGGACGGTGGTCCTCGACCGCGCGACCGGAGAGCCGGCCGTCCCCAACGGGACCGTGGGCGACCGCTGGGGGGAGCATGGGGAGGGCCGCTGGAACCTGGACCTCGGCGAGATCGACCCGGAGCTGAGCCTGCTCGGCCGCCACACCGAGTCGCTCGAGGTCACGCTGCCGCGCTTCGACGGCGGCGAGAGCGAGGGCGGCACCACGATCCGCCGCGGCGTGCCCGCGATGCGGGTGGGCGGCCGGCTGGTGACCACGGTGCTCGACCTGTCGCTGGCGCACTACGGGGTCGAGCGCGAGGGCCTTCCCGGCGAGTGGCCGTCCGGCTACGACGACGCCTCCAACCCCTACACGCCGGCCTGGCAGGAGGTGATGACGGGGGTCGACGCGGGCCGCTGCATCCGGATCGCGCGCGAGTTCGCCGACAACGCCGAGCGGACCGGCGGCCGCTCGATGATCGTGATGGGCGCCGGCACCAACCACTGGTTCCACTCGGACGTGACCTACCGGGCGATGCTCGCCCTGGTCCTGTTCTGCGGCTGCCAGGGGGTGAACGGCGGCGGCTGGGCCCACTACGTGGGACAGGAGAAGGTGCGGCCGCTGAGCGGCTGGATGACGGTCGCCTTCGCGCTCGACTGGCTGCGCCCGGCGCGCCAGCAGCCGGCGACGCCGTTCTGGTACCTGATGAGCGACCAGTGGCGCTACGAGAAGTTCGCCGGCGCGGGCGAGTTCGCGTCGCCGGCCGGGCCGGGCACCCTCGACGGCATGCACAGCGCCGACTGCCACGCGCTCGCGGTGAGGCTGGGCTGGCTTCCGTCCACCCCCGCGCTGAACCGCAACCCGCTCGACCTCGCCGACGAGGCCGCGGCCGCCGGCAAGGCCCCCGCCGAGCACGTCGTCGACGAGCTCAAGTCGGGCAACCTGCGCTTCGCCTGCGAGGACCCCGACGACCCGGCCAATTTCCCCCGCGTCCTGACCCTGTGGCGCGCGAACCTGCTCGGGTCCTCGAGCAAGGGCCACGAGTACTTCCTGCGCCACATCCTCGGCGTCCCCGACGCGGCGGTCCGCGCGTCCGAGACTGCCCCGGAGGACCGCCCGCGAGAGGTGGAGTGGCGCGAGCAGGCACCCGAGGGCAAGCTCGATCTGTTCACGACGATCGACTTCCGCATGAACGGGTCAGCGATCTACTCGGACGTCGTCCTGCCCGCGGCCACCTGGTACGAGAAGCACGACATCTCGAGCACGGACCTGCACCCGTTCATCCACCCGTTCAATGCCGCGATCCCGCCGCCGTGGGAGGCGCGCACCGACTGGGACGCGTTCAACTCGGTCGCCGAGCAGTTCAGCCGGCTGGCCGAGAGCCACCTCGGCAAGCGCACCGACATCGTCGCCGCGCCGCTGCTGCACGACAGCGCGGACGAGATCGCCCAGCCGGGCGGCCGCGTCCTCGACTGGCGCAAGGGGGAATGCGAGCCGGTCCCCGGCAGGACGATGCCGAAGCTGATCGCGGTCGAGCGCGACTACCCGGCGGTCGCGGCGCGGATGAAGGCGCTCGGGCCGCTGGTCGAGGAGCTCGGTGTCGGCGCCAAGGGGATCTCCTGGAAGCCGGAGCTCGAGGTGGCCGAGCTGGGTCGCCGCAACGGGCGCGTCAACGGCGGCTCCCCCGCGAGCGGGCGGCCCTCGCTGGCCCGCGACGTCCACGTCGCCGAGGCGATCCTGGCGCTCTCCGGCACGACCAACGGCAGGCTCGCCGTCGAGAGCTTCCGCGCGCTCGAGGGCCGCACCGGCCGTGAGCTGGCGGACATCCCGGAGGAGCGGGCCGACGACCGGCTCACCTTCACGGAGATCGGCCACCAGCCCCGCAAGGTGATCGCCTCGGCCGAGTGGTCGGGGATGGAGTCGCGCGAGCGCCGCTACTCGCCGTTCACCTCCAACCTCGAGCGGTTGATCCCGTGGCGGACGCTGACCGGGCGCCAGCAGCTCTACGTCGACCACGAGTGGATCCTCGACTTCGGCGAGGGCCTGCCGGCCTACCGGCCGCCGGTGGACACGGGCCAGCTCCAGGGCCTGGGCGGGGAGCCCGGCGCGCCCGAGGGCCTCGAGGTGACGGTGCGCTACATCACCCCGCACTCGAAGTGGTCGATCCACTCCGAGTTCCAGGACAACCTGACGATGCTGACCCTGTGGCGGGGCGGCCCTGCAATGTGGCTCTCGCTCGAGGACGCCGAGAAGATCGGCGTCGTCGACAACGACTGGCTCGAGGTCTACAACCGCCACGGCACGGTCGCCTGCCGCGCCTCGGTCTCCCACCGTATCCCGCCCGGGATCGCGCTCTACTACCACTCGCAGGACCGCCACGTGAACGTGCCGATCTCCGAGATCTCGGGCGCCCGCGGGGGCACCGACAACTCGTTGACCCGGATCATGATCAAGCCGACTCACCTGATCGGCGGCTACGCGCAGCTCTCCTGGGGCTTCAACTACTACGGCCCGACCGGGCCGCAGCGCGATCAGCTGATCATCGTCCGCAAGCGCGCCTCGGAGGTCGTCTACTGATGAAGGTCCGGGCCCAGATGGGCATGGTGATGAACCTCGACAAGTGCATCGGCTGCCACACCTGCTCGGTCACCTGCAAGAACGTCTGGACCAATCGCCGCGGCGCCGAGTACATGTGGTTCAACAACGTCGAGACCAAGCCGGGCCGGGGCTACCCGCGCGACTACGAGGACCAGGAGCGCTGGAACGGCGGCTGGAAGCTCGACCGCCGGGGCAAGCTCAAGCTGAAGGCGGGGGGGAAGCTGCGCAAGCTGGCGACGATCTTCTGGAACCCCGACCTGCCGACGATCGACGACTACTACGACCCCTGGACCTACGACTACGACCATCTGATCACCGCTCCGGCCCAGGACGTCCAGCCGACCGCGCGGCCCAAGTCGCAGGTGACCGGCGAGGACCTCGACCTCCAGTGGGGCCCCAACTGGGACGACGACCTCTCCGGCTCGAAGGTGAACGCGGCCAACGACGTCAACCGCCGTGGGCTCGAGGAGGAGGTCCGGCTCGAGTTCGAGCAGGCGTTCATGATGTACCTGCCGCGGATCTGCGAGCACTGCATCAACCCCTCCTGCGTCGCCTCCTGCCCATCAGGCGCGATGTACAAGCGCGAGGAGGACGGGATCGTGCTCGTCGACCAGGAGGCCTGCCGCTCGTGGCGCTTCTGCGTCTCGGGCTGCCCCTACAAGAAGGTCTACTTCAACTGGAACACCGGCAAGACCGAGAAGTGCAACTTCTGTTACCCGCGGATCGAGGCGGGGCTGCCGACGGTCTGTTCGGAGACCTGCGTCGGCCGTCTGCGCCACGTCGGCATCGTCCTCATCGACACCGACCGCGTCGAGGAGGCGGCCTCGGTGAAGGACGAGCACGAGCTGCTGGACGCCCAGCTCTCCCTCTTCCTCGATCCCGATGACCCCGAGGTCCGCGAGCAGGCACTCCGCGACGGCGTCCCGCAGGACTGGCTCGACGCGGCGAGCCGCTCGCCGGTCTACGCGATGTGCAAGCGCTGGGGGATCGCGCTGCCGCTGCACCCCGAGTACCGGACGCTGCCGATGGTCTGGTACGTGCCACCGCTCTCCCCGGTCGAGGCCCTGGGCGAGGAGCTGGTCCGCGAGGGCGGCTCGGCCGGCGACGTGTTCGAGGCGATCGAGGAGCTGCGCATACCGCTCGAGTACCTGGCGAGCTTCCTCGCGGCGGGCGATCCCGAGCCGGTGCGGCGCTCGCTGCGGCGGCTGGTGGCGATGAGGCGCTACATGCGCGGCGTCAACGTCGAAGGCGAGGCCGACCCCGAGATCGCGCGCGAGGTCGGGATGGAGCAGAGCGAGATGGACGCGATGTTCCGCATGGTCGCGATCGGCGACTACGACGAGCGCTACGTGATCCCCAGGCGCCACGGCGAGGTCTCCGAGGCGGCGTTCTCCGAGCAGGGCTCGTGCGGGCTCGACTTCCCGCAGCCCGGCCAGACGCCGTCGCTGCTGGACGGCAGCCTCGTCGCGCGCGGCCAGGCCGAGCTTGGGCAGGCGCCGGACACGGCCACGGACCTGGACCTGCTCGACCACCTCAGCCACCGCGGGGGCGATGATGGCCGCTGAGCCCGTGCACCCGCTGAAGCTGGCCTCGCTGCTGCTCCAGTACCCGAGCCCCGAGCTGCGCGAGGCGCTGCGCGGCTCCCGCGACTCGGACCTGGGCGACGAGCGCACGCTCGAGACGCTGCGGCCGCTGCTCGACCACTACCGCGCGACCCCGCTCGCCGAGCTCCAGCGGGGCTACGTCGAGGATTTCGACTTCACGAAGCGCAACAGCCTGCACCTGACCTACCACCTGCACGGGGACCGCCGCCAGCGAGGCGTCGCCCTCCTCAGGCTCAAGCAGGCCTATGCGGCCGCGGGCCTGGAGCCCTCCGAGCAGGAGCTGCCCGACTACCTGCCGCTGATGCTCGAGTTCTCCGCGCTCGCCCCCCAGCCGGCGGGGGCCGAGCTGCTCGGCGAGCACCGTGTCGCGATCGAGCTCGTGCGCCGCTCGCTGCGCGAGCAGGGCAGCCCGTGGGCGGCGCCGCTGGAGCTCGTCGCCGGCGCGCTGCCCGGCCTGACGCGCCGCCAGCTCGGCCGCCTGCGGCGGCTGGCCGCCGAGGGGCCGCCGACCGAGCAGGTCGGGCTCGAGCCCTTTGCGCCGCCCGAGGTGATGCCGCAGCCCGGAGGCCCGCCGGGCGAGCCGCTGGTGGGAGGGATCGGCACGTGAACCGGGGCGAGGTCCTGCTCTACGTCGTGCTCCCGTACGCCGCGATCGCGGTCTTCCTCGTCGGCCACTACTGGCGCTACCGCACCGACCAGCTCGGCTGGGGCGCCCGCTCCAGCCAGATCCTGGAGTCGCGCGCGCTGAAGTACGGCAGCACGATCTTCCACCTCGGCGTGCTCGCGGCGATCGGCGGCCACGTGCTGGGCGTCCTCATTCCCGCGTCGTGGACGAGCGCCGTCGGCATCTCGGACGACGCCTACCACGTGATCGCCGTGATCGGCGGCCTGAGCGCGGGGGGCGCCGTCTGCGTCGGCTTCGCGATCCTCGTATACAGGCGGATCCGCTTCCCGCGCGTGCGGATGATGACCACCCGGCTCGACGTGGCCACCTTCGCGCTGCTCGCGATCGGGATCGTCACCGGCATGCTCGCCACGATCACGAACTTCGGCGACGCGGTCCACTACCGCGAGTCCGTCGCGCCCTACTTCCGGGAGATGCTCGTGCTCGATCCGAATCCGGGGCTGATGACGGGCGAGCACGTCAGCTTCATCTTCCAGCTGCACGTGACGTCCGTGTGGTTCCTCTACGCGCTGTGGCCATTCAGCCGGCTCGTGCACGTGTGGAGCATTCCCGTGGACTGGTTCCGCCGCAGCCCGGTCCCCTACCGCCCGCGGGTCCCCGTCGGCCGCACCGCCGCCCGCTCGGGACAGGAGCTCTAGGCGATGGAGGCGAGCCGGCCGGATAGGAGCGGGGCGGGGCGCAACCTGGCGCTGGCGACGATCGCCTTCGCGCTCTGCTTCTCGGCCTGGGGGATGCTGGCGCCGCTGGCGCCGAAGCTCGAGGACAAGCTCGACCTCTCCAACACCGAGACCTCGCTGATGATCGCGATCCCGGTCGTGCTGGGATCGCTGCTGCGGATCCCGATCGGGCTGCTGACCGACCGCTACGGCGGCCGGATCATGTTCACGCTGCTGCTGGCGTACTCGGCGGGCGCGGCTCTGCTGATCGGGTTCACCACCAGCTACGCCGCCCTGCTGGTCGGCGGCTTCTTCCTCGGTGCGGCGGGCTCCTCGTTCGCCGTCGGCGTCCCGTTCGTCGCCGACTGGTACGACAAGGAGCGCCAGGGGTTCGCGCTCGGCGTCTACGGGATGGGCAACATCGGCACCGCGATCGCGGCCTTCAGCGTGCCCTTCCTCTACGACCAAGTGAGCCAGGCGGCCGCCGGGATCGTCTTCGCCGCGGTCCTGGGGACGTTCACGCTGCTGTGGACCTCGGCGGCGCGCAACGCCGAGGTGGCCGAGCAGAAGAAGCCGAACTACCGGCAGGTCCTCCGCTCCGGCTGGCCGATGTGGCAGCTCGCGCTCTTCTACTTCGTCACCTTCGGGGGCTTCGTCGCGATGGCGATCTTCCTTCCGAAGCTGCTCAAGGACTGGTTCGACTACTCGCTCACCGACGCCGGCCTGCGCGCGGCGGGCTTCACGCTCGTCGCGACGGCGGCGCGGCCCGTCGGCGGCTGGCTCTCGGACCGCTTCGGCGGCCCCAGGGTCCTCAGCATCGCCTTCTTCGGCGTCGGCCTCGATGCGATCGGCCTCTCCTGGCAGGCCACCGACCCCAAGATCGTCCCGGCCACGGTCTTCTGCCTCACGATGGCTGGCTTCCTCGGCCTCGGCAACGGAGCCGTCTTCAAGCTCGTCCCCCAGATGTTCCCTCGCTCGACCGGGGCCGTGACCGGGATCGTCGGCGCCGCGGGCGGCCTCGGGGGCTTCTTCCCGCCGCTGCTGCTGGGCGCCGTCAAGGACGCGACGGGCGAGTTCACGATGGCCTTCGTCTTCCTCGTCGCCTTCGCCTGGATGTGCGCCGGTCAGGCGCTGTCGATGCAGCAGCGCGGCGGCCACCCGCCGCCTGCGACGGAGCCCCCGGCCCCCGAGCCCTGAGCCGGGGCGGCGCAGCGGGCTAGCCCCCGATCGCGCTCATCGTGCGCGGTGGCTGCACGAAGCCGGGCTCGTTGACCCGGTGCTTCAGCTCCTTGCGGCCGACGGCGTCGCGGATCAGTTGCTCCAACTCGGCATCGGAGGCGCCGGCGCGGAGCGGGCCGCGCAGGTCGGTCTCGCGCAGCGAGAACAGGCAGGTGCGCAGCTCGCCCTCGGCGGTCAGGCGGATGCGGTTGCAGTCCGCGCAGAAGGGCTCGGAGACCGGGTTGACGAAGCCGATCTCGCCGCGTCCGTCGGCGAAGCGGTAGACACGGGCGGTCGCCGAGGGATCGCGCGGGAGCTCGTCCAGCGGGTGGTGGCGCTCGATCTCGGCCCGGATCTCCTCGCCGCTGAGGACCCGCTCGGGCTCCCAGGCGTGGTCGGCGTCGAGCGGCATGAACTCGATGAAGCGCACCTGGAAGCCGGTCGAGCGCGCGAACTCGCAGAAGGGAAGGATCTCCTCCTCGGTGAAGCCGCGGATCCCGAGCGCGTTCACCTTCACCGGGCGCACCCGCTCGTGACGGCCGATCGCCTCGAGCCCGCGCAGCACCTGGGGCAGCGCGTCGCGGCGGGTGATCTGGAAGAAGCGGTCGCGCTGGAGCGAGTCGATCGAGACGTTGACGCGGCCGATCCCCGCGGCGACCACGGCGTCCGCGTCGCGCTCGAGCAGGAAGCCGTTGGTGGTCAGCGAGAGGTCGCGCAACCCGTCGATCCGCGACAGCATCGAGACCAGCAGGGGGAACTCCCGGCGCACCAGCGGCTCGCCGCCGGTCAGGCGCACGTCCTCGATCCCGATCGAGACCAGCAGCCGCACCAGGCGCTCGATCTCCTCGAAGCTGAGGATCTCCTCGCGCTGCAGCCATGGCAGGCCCTCGGCGGGCATGCAGTACTGGCAGCGGAAGTTGCAGCGGTCGGTGACCGAGACCCGCAGGTCACTGATCCTCCTGCCATGTCCGTCGTGCAGGGCCTCCACGCCCGGCGATTCTCGCAGCTTCAGCCGCGCTCCCCGCGCAGCCGCGCCGCCCTCGTTACGGCCCCGGGCCCGAAGCGCTCGCGCAGCTCGTCCAGGGCCCAGTCGAGGCGCTCGTAGTCCGGCCGCTCGGGCAGATGGAGCTGGCCCCCCTCCGCGGTCAGATTCGTGACCGCGATGCCGAGCAGCGTCGCCTCCCGGCTCTCGATCCTGGGCATCGCCTCCGCGAGGAGACTGCGCGCGGCGGCGAGGACCGGCCGGGTGGCGGCCGTCGGCTGGTCGAGGGTCCGGGACCTGCTCGCGCGCGAGTAGTCCCCGAAGCGCACCCGGAGGATCACCGTGCGGCCGGCGCGGCCGGCGGCGCGCATCCGGCGCGTGACGCGCTCGGCGATCGCGAACAGGGTGCGGTCGAGCCGTGCAGGCGAGGCGGTTCGCCTGAACGCCGACTGCGAGCCGAACGAGCGCCGGTGAGATCCACGGCGGACGCGGCGCGGGTCGCGGTTGTTGGCGAGCGCATGCAGCCGGTGCCCGGCGTGCTCGCCGAGGATCTCGGCCAGGCGAGCCTCGCTCGCTCGCGCGAGGTGGCCGACGGTCATGAGCCCGCGCGCGTGCAGGCGTCGAGCCGTGGGGGCCCCGACTCCCCAGAGGTCCTCGACCGGGATCCGGTGCAGGAACTCCAGCGCGCGTTCCGGCGTGACGACCAGGATCCCGTCGGGCTTCGCGGCCCGGCTCGCCATCTTCGCGGCGATCTTCGTGTCGGCGACTCCGACCGAGACGGAAAGGCCGACCTCGCGCGCCGCGCGGCGGCGCAGCGTGCCGCCGATCTGCGCCGGAGTGCCGGAGATCCGCTCGAGCCCCGTCACGTCGAGGAACGCCTCCTCCAGCGACAGCCCCTCCACCACCGGAGCCAGCGAGCGGAACAGCCGGAAGAGGTCGCGGCTGGCGGCCGTATAGGCCTCGAAGCGGGGCGGGACGATGACCGCCTCCGGGCACAGGCGCCGTGCCCGCGCGCCGCCCATCGCGCCCCGCACCCCGCGGGCGCGCGCCTCGTAGCTCGCCGCCATCACGACGCCGCCGCCCACGATCACCGGTCGGCCGCGGAGCTTCGGGTCGTCGCGCTGCTCGACAGACGCGAAGAACGCGTCAGCGTCGGCGTGCAGGATCGCCCGGTCGAACGACACGAACATATGTTCGCACCCGACGCAAGCCCCGGACCCGGATGATCAGGCGATCAGGTCGGCCGCGAGCACCAGGATGATCAGCGTCTCGGCCAGGATCACGACCTGGTCAGTGTCGAGGCGATCCGCAGCGGCTTGAGGCGCGCCTCGAGCTCCCCGTCGCCCGGGCTCTCGAGCAGCTGCAGCCGCAGCTCGCGGATCCGCGGGCCGAGCACCAGCGCGTGTACGAGCGCGAGCAGCATCGCGGTCGCGAAGAGCACGGTCTTCACCCGGATGATCCGGCCCCACTCGGTCTCGAAGAGGCCGTCCCAGCTCGCCAGGCGGTCGGCGGCCATGTCGGCGCCGGTTGCGGCCAGCAGGGCCGCTGCCACGAGGGAGACGATCAGGAAGCGGCGGCCGAGCTGACGGAAGAACTCGACGCGCTCGCGCTCGGGGATGGTCGAGCGGGCCACTCCGGCCGCCACGGCGAGGAACACCAGGCCCCCGGCCCAGATGGCGGCCGCGATCAGGTGAATCGCCCGGATCGCGACGTCCACCCCGTCAGCCTTTCACGTGAGGGCCGGGCTAGCCAGCCTCGTGGATCGCCCGTTCGAGCTCGGCCTTGCTCATCTTCGAGCGGCCCCTGATCCCGAGCTGCTGGGCCCGCTCGTAGAGCTTGGCCTTGCTGGGGCCGGCGCCGTTGAGCGCGGCGGGAGCGGCGGCCTTCTTCTCGGCCTCGGGGGCCTTCGGGGCCTCGGGCGCGGGCGGCGGGGACGGGGTCTGGGACGGCGCCGCCCCCGGCGCGGGGAAGCGACCCCGGCCCTGCTCGGCCATCGCGCGCTTGATCAGCTCCCAGGCCGCGTAGGCGAACGCGGCGAGGATGAGTGTCCGCAGCATTCGGCGCATGGCGCTCAGCCTAGTGTCCGGAGGGGACGGTGGAGACCGGCTCGGTCTGCCGGCGGCGAGCTCAGCCGGCTTCGGCCAGGAGGCCCTGCAGGTCGAGGCCGGACGTGTACATGTCGATGCCGCCGTCCTCGCGCCGCGGCCACTCCTCGCGCGGGCGGTCCCAGTAGAGCTCGATCCCGTTGCGGTCGGGGTCGGCGAGGTAGATCGCCTCGCTGACGCCGTGGTCGGAGGCGCCGCTGAGCGGGACCCCGGCGTCGACCACCCGCTTGACGGCGGTGGCGAGCGCGGCGCGGCTCGGGTACCGGATCGCGGTGTGGAAGAGGCCGGTGGTGCCGGGAGGGGGAGGGGAGCCGCCCTCGCTCTGCCAGACGTTGAGGCCGATGTGGTGGTGGTAGCCGCCGGCGGAGACGAACGCCGCGCCGGGGTAGGTCGTGACCAGCTCGAAGCCGAGGACCTCGGTGTAGAAGCTGACGGCGCGGTCGAGGTCGGAGACCTTGAGGTGGACGTGGCCGATGTCGGCCCCGGGATCGATGCCGCCGGGCTCAGGCATGGTGCGCCTGATTCTGGCGCTCCGCGCGGGCGGCCGCGTCCGGGTCGCGGTCCGGCTCCGTGGGCGCCTCCCGTCCCGGCGCCTCCTCCTCCGCCCCTCCCTCGTCTGGCTCCTCCTCCGGCTCCCCCGGCTCACCGTCACCACTCACGCCGAGCTCGACCCCGGCCTCGTCGACGGCCCGGTGGAAGCGCTCCCCGGCCACCCCGCCGCCGATCGCCGCCAGCAGGGTGACGATGGCGGTGGCCACCGTGGCGATCGCGCCGGCGCGGGTGTACTCGCCGCTCTCGTCCACGGGGATGCGTGGGAGGTCGAGCGATTGCAGCGGGTTGACGTCGCCGCCGCCGATCCAGGCGGTGAGGGCAAGCGCCGCGGTCATGATCAGCGCCACCAGCCAGACACCGAGTCCCTGGCGCCAGCCGTCGAAGCGCGCCATCCGCCCCGCGACGTAGCCGCCGGCCGCGTAGGAGATCGCGAGGATCGCGACGAGCAGGGCGCCGCCGCCGAAGCCGAGGCTCTTCGCCTGCTCCCCGGCCGGATCGTCGAGGTCCGTCAGGCCGACCGCGACGCCGGCGCCGATCGCCATCGCGACGAGGATCGCGGCCAGCCCGATCGCGGCGAGCCAGCCGAAGAACGCGGCCTCCCACTGGATCGCACCGCCGTAAGCCTGGCGCTCGCGGCGGCGCAGGGCCGATGCCGCGAGCCGGGTGCGCTCACGTCCGCCCTGCGCGGTTATCTCGGCGCCGGACGCCACCTACTCGGCGCCTGGGCGCCTGAACTGGGTGCCGACGAAGCGGTCCCACATGCGATCGGTCATCCCCCGCCGCATACCCATCACGATCCCGGCTGAAGCGGTGACCTTGTAGCGCGTGCTCGGCCGGCGCGCTTCAAGCGCCTTCTCGATCTTGGCAGCGACCGCCTCGGGGCCGCCGCCGAGCTTCGACATCGGGCCGTCGTAGGCGCCCGCGGTGGCCTCGGCGACCTCCCGGTTGAAGCGCGCGTAGACGCCGTCGCTCTCGGTCTCGGCGATGGTCCCGACGGCGGTCTCGCCGAAAGCGGTCCTGATCAGCCCCGGCTCGATCACCACCACGTCGACGCCGAAGCCCGCGACCTCGAAGCGCAGCGCGTCGGAGATCGCCTCGACCGCGTGCTTGGTCGCGTGGTAGACCCCGCCGCCCGGGAAGGTGAGCTTGCCGCCCATCGAGCTGACGTTGACGATCCGTCCCGAGCCGGCGTCGCGCATGCCCGGCAGGACGAGCTGGCACATCCGCATCAGGCCGAAGACGTTCGTCTCGAACTGGCGGCGGACGCTGTCCATCGGGATCGTCTCGATCGCGCCGCTCTGGCTGTAGCCGGCGTTGTTGACGAGCGCGCCGACCGCGCCGCCCTCGTCCTGGACCCGCTCGACGGCCTGGGTCATCGAGCCCTCGTCGGTGACGTCGAGCGCCAGCGTCTTGCAGCCGGCGGACCCGAGGCCCGCGATCGTCTCGGGCCGCCGCGCCGTCGCGTACACGTTCCAACCGGCGCGGCCGAGCATCTCCGCAGTCGCGCGCCCGATGCCGGTCGAGCAGCCCGTGATCAGCACCGGCCTGGACCTGTCGAGTCCCATCTCCGCTCCTTCCGCCCCGGGGTCGGCTGATCCGATCCTCCCACAGGCAGGCCGTCGGCGAGCGACCGTTAGGCTCCGCGCCGATGAGAGCGGTCACCTTCCAGGCGCCGGGTGAGGTTCGGGTCGAGGAGAAGCCGGATCCGGAGCTGCTGGCGCCCGACGACGTGATCGTCCGCGTCGACGCGAGCGGCATCTGCGGCTCCGACCTCCACATCTACCACGGGCGGGTGAAGATCGAGCCCGGCTTCATCATCGGCCACGAGTTCGTCGGCGACGTGGTCGCCGCCGGCGACGAGGTGAAGAGCGTCGCGATCGGCGACCGGGTGCTCGGCACCTACTGCACGGCCTGCGGCCACTGCTTCTTCTGCGACCGCCAGGAGTTCCACAAGTGCGACGAGGGCCGGGTCTACGGGCACGGCGCGACCCTCGGCTCGCTCCAGGGCGCCCAGGCCGAGCTGCTCCTGGTCCCGCACGCCGACGTCGACCTGCGCAAGGTCCCCGACGGCGTCTCCGACGACGTCGCGCTCTTCGCCGGCGACGTGATGGGGACCGGCTACCACGCGATCGCCTCGCGCCCGCTGGGCGAGGGCGAGACCGCGGCGGTCCTGGGCCTCGGCCCGGTGGGGCTCTGCGCCGTGCAGGCCGCGAAGGCGGCGGGCGCCTCGACCGTGGTCGCGATCGACACGGTCGCCGACCGGCTTGAGATGGCCGAATCCTTCGGCGCCGTCCCCGTCCACCTGACCGAGCAGGACCCCCGCGCCGAGGTCAAGCAGCTGACCGAGGGCCGCGGCGTCGAGCTCGCCGTGGACGCGGTTGGGCACCCCGAGGCGCTCGACCTCGCCTGCCGGCTCGCGCGCAAGGCGGGAACCGTCTCGGCCACCGGCGTCTACACCGAGCGCATCGAGCTGCACATGGGCGTGGTCTGGATCAAGGCCCTGACCATGCACACCGGCCATGCGAACGTGATCAAGCACGTGGACCCGGTCATGGAGATGCTGGCCGACGGCCGGCTCGATCCGGCGCCGCTGGTCACCCACCACATGAAGCTCGACGAAGCGCCGGAGGCGTACCGCCTCTACGACCAGCGCGAGGCGCTGAAGATCGTCCTCACCCCGTAGGGGCTCGCCGGCCGCCCGGAGCCCGCCTGCACGCGCGGCGTCCTACGCTAAGCCTGTGGCGGACAGTCTCAGCGGACAGCTGCTGATCGCGTCGCCGAGCATGAGCGACCAGTTCCGGCGCGCCGTCGTGCTCATGATCGAGCACAACGAGGAGGGGGCGTTCGGGCTGGTTCTCAACCAGCCCTCCGATTCGACCGTCGGCGAGGTCGCCGGGGACCTCGGCGAGCTGATCGGCTCCGAGCACGTCGTCCACGTCGGGGGGCCGGTCCAGCCCAACGCCGTCACTGCGATCGGAGAGCACAGCGAGCCGGAAGCCGCGACCAAGCAGGTGCTCGGCGCGGTCGGGATGGTGGACCTCGACGACCCGCCCGAGCTGCACCGCGTGCGCGTGTTCGCGGGCTACGCCGGCTGGGGCCCGGGCCAGCTCGACGCGGAGCTCGAGGCCGAGGCGTGGATCGTCGAGCCGGCGCGGCCGGACGACGTCTTCGCGGAAGGGGACCTCTGGGCCGACGTCCTCGAGCGCATGGGCGGTGAGTACGCGCTGCTCGCGCGGATGCCGCTCGATCCCTCCCTGAACTGAGCGGCGGGCGCGCACCGCCGCTAGCGCGGCTCGTCCTCGTAGGCGATCACGATGTGATCGCGCGCCACGGCGATGAACGGCCGCTCGACGGACAGGTTCCCGTCGTGGTCGCTGATCGTGGCGTCGACCACCGCGACGAAAGCGAGCCCCTGGCGGTTCAGCAGGTCCGAGAGCCGGGTGCGGATCCCCTCCGCCGGCAGCACCACTTCGCCGGCGATCCGCAGCCTCTCGGTTTCGATCACCACTCTCTGGCGGCGCTGATCGGTCATGTCTCGCGTATCGGCGGGCGGGCCCGCGCCTTGAATATGCCGGTCACCGGCCACCCGCCGGGTCCTTCGCGCCGAGCAGGAGGCCGAGCTGGCGCGACTGCGCGACGAGGGTGCCGTCCGGCGCCCAGAGCTCGCCATCCTCCTCGAAGAAGCCGTCGCGCACGCAGGAGTTCGTGAAGCGGCCGAGCAGCAGCTCCGCGTCCACCGGCAGCGGAGAGCGGAAGTGGAGCGTCAGGTCGATCGTGGGCGCGGGCGCGAACTCCGGGAGGCGAGGCCACGGGGCGGGGAACCACGCGTCCGCGAGGACGGCGATCGCGAGCGCGTCCATGCGCTCGGCGTCCTTGATCCCGAGCCAGCCGCCGACCTCGCCGCGCTCGGCGGAGCTGAAGGGCGGGGGCCCGAGGCGGTGCTGCATCACCATCCGCTCCAGGAAGGCGGGCGGGTCGTCGCGCTCCATCGACGCCTGGGGCGAGTCCGGGTCGTCCGGCGGGTCCACCTCGGGCATCGTGGCGTCCCCGAGCAGCGGGCCCTCCCAGGCTTTCGAGTGCGCCGCGAGCGCCAGGCCCATCA
>DASSYK010000076.1:0-11095 GCA_035703345.1 Solirubrobacterales bacterium | reverse complement strand
ACCGGGCGCGGCGGGTGCTTTCGGTCAGCTCGCCCGCGGCGGCCGCCGCGGGCCGCGGCTCGGGGCCGGGAACGATCGCCGCCACCCGCACGTTGACCAGCTCGAGCTCGGCGTCGGGGTCGCGGTAGCCGTAGCGCGCCTCGTGCTCGCGGGCGAAGGCCTCGGCGAGCTCGGCCGGGTCCGGGTGAACGGGCCCGGGGACCGGCAGCTCGAAGGCCTGGCCGCGGTAGCGGAGCTCGTAGACGGCCTCGATCCGGGGATCCTCGAGGCCCTCGGCGACGCGCCCGGCCAGCTCGTCCACCTCGCGCGCCAGCCGCTCGGCGGTGATCTGCTCGCCCGCGATCAGCACCGTGCGCGCGGTGTCGCGCCGGCGCCCTGCCGCGATCAGGCCCAGCGCCGAGAGCACGCCGCTCGCGCGCGGGCAGACGATCCGCTCGACCTGCAGCTCCTCCGCCAGAGCAGCGGCATGCATCGGGCCGGCGCCCCCGAACGGCAGCAGCGCGAAGCGGCGTGGGTCGATGCCGCGCTCGACCGTCACCACCCGCAGCGCGCGGACCATCTCCTGGTTCGCGACGCGCACGATCCCCTCGGCGGCCTCGGTCTCGTCGAGGCCCAGCTCCGCTCCCAGGCGCGCGAGCGCCGCGCGGGCGGTCTCGGCGTCAAGCTCGACGCCGCCCGCGAGCGCTGAATCGGGGGCCAGGTAGCCGAGCGCCAGGTTCGCGTCGGTGACCGCGGGCTCCGTGCCGCCGAGGCCGTAGCAGGCGGGCCCCGGCTCGGCTCCGGCGGAGCGAGGTCCGACGCGCAGGGCCCCGCCCGCGTCGCGCCAGCCGATCGACCCGCCGCCGGCCCCGACGGTGTGCACGTCGACCATCGGCAGCTGGATCGGGCGGCCGTCGATCTCGCGCGCGTCGGTGCGCCGGACCTCGCCGCCCTCGACGACGCAGACGTCGCAGGAGGTGCCGCCCATGTCGATGCCGATCGCGTCCCCTCCGGCGCCGCTGAGGCGGGCGAGCAGCGCGGCGCCGACCGCGCCCCCGGCCGGGCCCGAGAGCACGCTCCAGGCGCCCGCCCGTGCCGCCTCGACGGCCGGCGCGGTGCCGCCTGAGGAGCGCATGACCGCGGGCTCGGGGATGCCGGCCTCGTCGCAGGCCAGGGTCAGCCGCGTCAGGTAGCGCCCGAGCAGGGGGGAGAGGTAGGCGTCGATCACCGTGGTCGAGCAGCGCTCGTACTCGCGGAAGGTGGGCAGCACCTCGTGCGAGGCCGAGACGTGGACCTCCGGCATCGCCTCGCGCAGCGCGTCGGCGACCCGCCGCTCGTGCGAGTGGTCGCGGAACGCGAACAGCAGGCAGACCGCCACCGACTCCGCCCCCGACGCGCCCACCGCGGCGACCAGGCGCTCGAGCTCGTCCCCGGTGAGCTCGTCGATCACGCCGTCGGGCCCGATCCGCTCGTCCGCCTCGAAGCGCAGCCCGGGATCCGCCAGTGGCGCCGGCCGGTCCCGGCAGGGGTGATAGAGGCTGGGCCGGTTCTGCCGGGCGATCTCCAGCAGGTCGGCGAACCCGCGCGTGGCCACCAGCGCCGTCCGCGACCCGCTCCGCGTCAGCAGCGCGTTGGTCCCGACCGTCATCCCGTGGGTGAAGGCCTCGACCGCCCCCGCCTCGGCGCCCGCGCGCGCCAGCACGGCCCCGACGGCCCGCATCACGCCCACGGACTGGTCCGAGGGCGTCGACGGGACCTTCGAGGTGTGCAGACGCTCGCCGTCGAGCAGCGCCGCGTCGGTGAAGGTCCCGCCGACGTCGACCCCGAGCAGCATGGGGGCGACTATATGACGGCTGGCTCCCCGGCCTGATGTCGTGGTGGAGGCGAGGATGCCGAGCGTCGGTGCGGGCTACTCCCACTGCTGCCATTGCGGCTCCGCATCGTCCGCGCAGACCAGGTGGCGCCCGTCCAGGCCGGGGTCCTGCCGGGGGAAATCGACCCGGCGGTGCGACCCCCGTGACTCCTCCCGGGCGAGCGCGAAAGCGGCGATCATGCGCGCCAGCGGGTAGGGGTCGTCGAGCAGCTCCTCGAGCTCCTCGCGGCGGCGCCGCGGCCCCGCCAGCCGCCAGACGGCCTCGCGCGTGGAGGCGGGCGGCGGCTCGAAGCGCCACCCCGGCTCCGGCGGAGGCGGCTCGTCGAAGGGCTCCTCGGTCGCCGCCGCGGCGGCACGGGCGCCGAGGACGAAGCACTCGGTGAGGCTGTTGGACGCGAGCCGGTTGGCGCCGTGCAGGCCCGTGCAGGCGCATTCGCCGACTGCGAGCAGCCCCGGCAGCGAGGTGCGGCCGGCGAGGTCCGTCGCGATGCCGCCCATCACGTAGTGGGAGGCCGGAGCGACCGGCACGGGCTCCTCCTCGGGGTCGAAGCCCGCCTCGCGGAGCGCCTCGAACACGTTCGGGAAGCGCTGCTCGGAGAGGCCGCGCATGTCGAGGCGGACGTGGTCGCTGCGCTCCCGGTCCATGCGGTCGAGGACCGCGAGCGTGACCGCGTCGCGCGGCGCGAGCTCGTCCGTGAAGCGGCGTCCCTCCGCGTCGAGCAGGGTGGCGCCCTCCCCGCGCACCGCCTCGGTGACCAGCAGCCCGTCGGCGTCGTTGCCCGGCGCGGCCAGCGCGGTCGGGTGGAACTGGCAGAGCTCGAGGTCCGCCAGCTCGGCGCCGGCCTGATGCGCGATCACCGGGCCGGCGCCGATCGCGCCCCACGGGTTGGTTGTGCGGGCCCAGAGCGCCGCCGCCCCGCCCGTCGCCATCACCGTCGCGGTCGCGTGGACGGCGCCGCGGTCGGTGATCACGCCGTGGCAGCGGCGTCCGTCGCTCCAGAGCGCCAGGGCCGACGCGCCCTCGGCGACCTCGACGCCAGGCTCCTCGGCGGCGAGCGCGGCCAGGCGCTCGGTGATCCGGCGCCCGGTCCCGGCTCCGCCCGCGTGCACGATGCGCCGGCGGCTGTGACCGCCTTCGAGGGCGAGCTCGAGGCGGCCCTCGGCATCGCGGTCGAAATCGACCCCGCGCCGCTCGAGCTCGGCCACCACGCCCGGCGCCTCGGTGGCGAGCGTGTCGGCCGCCGAGCGGCGGCACGACCCGCGGCCGGCGGTGATCGTGTCCTCGGCGTGCAGCGCCGGGGAGTCGTCTTCGCCGATCGCGGCGGCCAGCCCGCCCTGCGCCCAGAAGCTCGAGCTCTCGGAAAGCGGCTTGCGGGAGATCACCTTGACCGAAGCCCCGCGCTCCGCCGCGACGAGCGCCGTATAGAGACCGGCGGCTCCGCCGCCGACCACGCATACGTCGATCGGCGGCGTCTGCTCGGCTTCGGCGGCCATCAGGGCGGACTACGGTACCCGTCGATGGCCTTCTACGTTCACCACCGCAGCAGCTTCGAGCACGACACCGGCCCGCACCCCGAGAGCCCGCGCCGGCTGCTCGCGATCGAGGCGGCGATGGAGGAGCGCGACTGGCTCGGCCTCGAACGCGTCCAGGCCCCGGCGGCGGCCGAAGACGACCTGCTGCGGGTCCACGGGCCGGCGCACATCGAGCGCATCCACCACCTCGCCGAGGCCGGCGGGGGCATGATCGACATGGACACCGTCGCCAGCGAGGGCTCCTGGCGCGCGGCCGTGCACGCCGCCGGCGGCGGCATCCACGCCATCGACCTCCTGCTCGGGCCCGGGGCGCCGGGCGACGGCTTCGCCTTCTGCGGGATGCGGCCGCCGGGCCACCACGCGGAGGCCGACAAGGCGATGGGCTTCTGCCTGTTCAACAACCCGGCGATCGCCGCCCGCTACGCGCGCGCGGCCCACGACGTCGAGCGCATCCTCATCTGCGACTGGGACGTCCACCACGGCAACGGGACCGAGGCGATCTTCTACGACCAGGCCGAGGTCCTCTATTCCAGCATCCACCAGGAGCCGCTCTATCCCGGCACCGGCGCCGCCACGGACTTCGGCCGCGGGGCGGGGGAGGGCTACACGGTGAACCTCCCGGTCTCGCCCGGCGCCGGGCCGGACGAGTTCCTGTCGCTAGTCCAGCAGGTCGTCATGCCGGTCGCGCGCGCCTACGAGCCCGGCCTGATCCTCCTCTCCGCCGGCTATGACGCCCACCGCGACGACCCGCTCGCCCAGTGCGAGCTGGACGACGCCGCCTACGGCGACATGGCCGCCTGCTTCCGCGTGCTCGGGAGGGAGCTGGGCGTTCCGGTGGTGGTCCTGCTCGAGGGGGGCTACTCGGTCGGCGCGCTCGCCGCCTCGGTGGTCACGACGATCGAGGGCCTCCAGGGCGGTGAGGCACGCGCGGCGCCCGCGGCGTTCGCGGGGCCGTACCGCGAGCGGCTGGCG
Organism: Solirubrobacterales bacterium; assembly: GCA_035703345.1. Classification (GTDB taxonomy): domain Bacteria; phylum Actinomycetota; class Thermoleophilia; order Solirubrobacterales; family 70-9; genus DASSYK01. Next base: position 6,738 of record DASSYK010000076.1, on the reverse strand, counting down.
GCGCACTGGCCGGTGCTGGCGGACTGAGCATCGGGATCATGCCGAGAGGCGCTCCTTGAGCCGAGCCAGGGAGTCCTTCTGGAAGCCCGGAACGGCGTCGAGGTCGTCGACGGAGTCGAATCCGTCCTGGCGCTCGCGGTAGGCGATCACCCGGGTCGCCTGCGTCACGGACATCCCCATGTCCCGGAGCTGCTCGAAGGTGGCGCTGTTGAGGTCGACGAGCTCGCCGGTGGCCGGAGCGACCCCCGCTGGGGCGGCCTCCTCCCTGGGGGCCTCGGCCGGTGAGTCCGGCGCGCGCGAGCGCCGGAAGCGGGCGAAGAGGCCGCGGCGCGGCCGCTCCCCGGCGGCAGGCTGCTCCTCGGCCTCCGGCTGCTCCTCCGGCTCCTCGGGCTCGGCCTCGTCCTTCCCCCTGCCCAGCCTGATCTCGCTGGCGGCCGCGCGGGCCTGGGCGGCGCTCGCCTGGCCGGCGACGGCGCCGATCCGCTCCTCGATCTCGCGGTAGCGCTCGTCGCGCTCGGCCTCGCGCTTGCGGAGCTCCTCCTCGTCGGCGTCCCCGAGCTTGCGCTCGGCTGTCGCGGCGCGGTCCTCCGCCTCCTTCAGGCGGAGCTCGGCGGCGCGCAGCGTCTTGGCCGCCTCCTCGAGCTCGGAGGCCAGCTCGACCTCGCGGCCGGCCACGAGCTCCTTCGCCTCTGCCTCGGCCTCGCGCCGGGCGTCGCGCGCCGCACGCCTGGCGCGCTGCTCGGCCTGCCTCTCCAGCTTCTCCTCCGCCTCGCGGATGCGCTTCTCGGCGTCGGCCCGGGCCTTCTCGGCAGCGTCGCGACGGGCCTCGGCGACCTCGGCGCGGGCGTTGCGCTCGGCCTCGCGCTTGATCGTGTCGTTCTGCTCGCGCAGCCAGTCGGCCGCGGCGCCGCGTGCTGAGACCGCGGCGTCCCTGACGGTGTCCTCCGCCCTGGCCGCCTTCAGCTCGGCGTGGTCGACGCGGCGCTCGGCCTTGTCGATCAGCTCCTGGCGCGAGGAGCGCTCGGAGTCGAGCTCGGAGCGGAGCCCGTCGATCTCCTCGCGGTACTGGCGCTCGGTCTCGGCGCGCACGGTCTCGGCGGTGACGCGGACGCGCTCCTCGGTCTCGGCGCGCATCCGCTTCTCGGTCTCGACCTGGACCCGCTCGACGGCGTTCTGGAGGGCGAGGTCGGCCTCCTCCTGGGCCTTCTGGAGCTCCTCGGCGAGCTGCGCCTCCGCATCCTGTCGGAGGCGGCCGGTCTCCTTTGCGAGGCGGACCTCGGCGTCCTCGACGCGGTCGCTGGCGGCCTCGATCTGGGCGACGATCTCGTCGAAGCGGCTCTGGGCCCGGTCGGCGGCCCGCTTGGCGGCGTCGCGCTCCCGCTCGAGCTCCTGCTCGCGCGCGCTCGACTCGGCGGCGAAGCGCTCCTCGGCGGCGCGGCGCGCGACCGCGACGTCCTCGCGGGCGCGGGCATCGGCGGCGGCCTTGATCTCGTCGATGCGATCGGCCAGGTCCTGCTCGAGCTCCTCGCGGACACGCTGCTCGACCTCCTCGCGCAGCTCGCGCTCGCGATCGCCGAGGCCGGCGTCCGCATCATCGAGCTCAGCCCCCTCGGGGCCGGCGAGCTCGGAGCGGACCTGCTCCGCGGCCTCGGCGCGCGCCTCGGCCACCGCTTCGCGCACGCGGGCCTCGGTCTCGGCCTCGAGTGCCTCGATCCGCTGCTCGACCTGGCGGGTGTGCTCGGCCAGCCGCAGCTCGGCCTCCCTGCGCACGCGGCGCTCGGCCTCGTTGCGCGCCTGCTCGGCCTTGACACTCGCGGCCTCGGCCTGCTCGACCCGGGAGAGCGCCCGACGCAGGGCGCCGGCCGCCTCGTCGCGCTCGGCGACGAGGCGCTGGTGAAGCTCCTCCTGCTCGGCGCGCAGCTCGCGCTCGAGCTCGCGGCGGACCTCGTCGCGCTGCTCGCGAATCCAGTCGGGCGCCTCCTCGCGGGCGCGGAAGTCGGTGATCGTCGCCGTCTCGGCGGCGCGCGACTCGGCCTCCTCGAGGCGCCGCTGGACCTCCTCCAGCGACCTCGAGGCGCGCTCGCGCTCGCGCTCCAGGTCCTCCTCCAACGCCAGGATCTCCGCCGAGGCATCGCCGCGTCCGCGGCCGGGGGCCGGCTGCGGGTCCGGGTCGGGGCGTCGGGGGGGCTGCTGGAGGACGCGCTCAGCCTCGGGCGAGCGCGCCCGGCCCGCGCCCTCGCTGGGCTGGCGCTCGGGCATGCGAGCGTCACTCTACGTAACTCCTCAGGTGGAGCGCGACCAGCGCGTTCCGGTGCAGCCTCGTCGCTGATCCGCGACGAGCGGGCCTCGATGCGTATGCGCGCGCGGCCCACGCTTCCTCGCGGAATCCGAGGCTGAGGAGGTATCGAGATGCAGGACCTTGCGGTGCGGGTGCACGTGCTGGGAGCGGCCGCGGCGAGGCGGCTGGCGCCGCTGCCGCGCTCCGAGCGCGGACAGGGGACGGTCGAGTACGTCGGCCTGATCCTGCTGGTCGCCCTGTTGATGGTGGGGATGGTCGCGGCGATGAAGGGCTTTCAGGGCAAGCAGGGCCTGGAGCTGGCCGAGACCATCGTCGACAAGATCCGCGCGGCGGTGAACCAGGTGTCGTTCAAGTAGCGGGCACAGCCGCCGGGCGGGGCTCGGCGTCGGGCCGTCTGAGACACTGGCGGCCCGATGCCCCCGAGCCGCAGCTACGACCGCGCCCCCGCCGACGCCAGGCCGATCACGATCGAGCCCGGCTACGTGCGGACAGCCGACGGCTCGGCCTTGATCTCGCAGGGCGAGACCCGTGTGATCTGCACGGCGTCCGTGACCGAGTCGGTGCCGCGCTGGATGGAGGGCAAGGGCCGAGGCTGGGTGACGGGCGAGTACGCGATGCTCCCCGCCTCGACCGGCGAGCGGAAGGCGCGCGACATCAGCCGCGGCAAGCAGGACGGCCGCGGCGTGGAGATCCAGCGGCTGATCGGCCGCTCGCTGCGCGGGGTGGTCGACTTCGAGGCGCTGGGGGAGCGCTCCGTGTACGTGGATTGCGACGTGCTCCAGGCGGATGGCGGCACCCGCTGCGCCGCGATCACCGGAGGCTTCGCCGCCCTCCAGCTCGCGCTCGCCGCGCTGATCGAGGACGGCAAGCTCGAGCGGATGCCCCTGAACCAGTCGGTCGCGGCCATCAGCGTCGGCGTGGTCGACGGTCGCGCGCTGTGCGACCTCGACTACGGCGAGGACTCGATCGCGGAGGTCGACGCCAACGTGGTGATGACGGGGGACGGAGGGCTGGTCGAGGTGCAGGCCACGGCCGAGCGGATGCCGCTCTCGCGGGCGTCGCTGGACGAGCTCCTGGCGCTGGCCGAGGGCGGCATCGCCCGGCTGCGCGGCGCGCAGGCCGAGGCGGTCGGCGAGCTGCCCGCCTGAGCCGGGCCGCGCCATGGCGCCGCTGATCCTGGCCACCCGCAACGAGCACAAGCTGCGAGAGCTGCGCGAGGCCCTTCCCGGCGTCGAGCTCGAGCCGCTGCCCGAGGGGGTCCTGCTGCCGCCCGAGACAGGGCAGACCTTCGCCGAGAACGCGCTCGGCAAGGCCCGCGCGGCGCACGAGGCGACGGGGCGCGCGGTGATCGCCGACGACTCGGGGATCGAGGCCGCTGCGCTCGGCGGGCGGCCGGGGGTGCGCTCGGCGCGCTACGCCGGTGAGGGCGCCGGCGACGAGGAGAACCTGCAGAAGCTGATCGACGACCTCGAGGGGGCCGACGATCGCGCCCTCGCCTACGTCTGCGCGATCGCGCTGGTCGGCGAGGACGGTGGGGAGAGCATGTTCGAGGGCCGCTGCACAGGGACGCTCGCGCCGGAGCCGCGCGGCAGCGGCGGCTTCGGCTACGACCCCGCGTTCCTCCCCGACGACACGGGGCCCGCCGACGAGCGGACGATGGCGGAGCTGAGTCCGGACGAGAAGCACGCCATCAGCCATCGCGGGCGAGCCGCGCGCGAGCTGGCCCGGGCGCTCGGGGCGGAGAAGCGATGAGCCCGCCGGGGGTTACGGAGCGGACGGGGATCACCAAGCCGGTCGCCGCCGGCGTGTCGATCGCGTCGAACGCGATCCTGATCGCGCTGAAGCTGGCCGCGGCCGCGATCACCGGCTCGATCGCGATCCTGAGCGAGGCGCTGCACTCGATGATCGACCTGATCGCCTCGGTGATCGCGTTCATCGCCGTCCGCCGGGCCGACGAGCCCGCGGACATGGACCACCCCTACGGGCACGAGAAGATTGAGTCGGTCGGCGCCTCGATCGAGGGCATGCTGATCCTGGTCGGCGCCGGAGTGATCGTCTACGAGGCGGTCCACCGCCTCGTCGCCGGCTCCGAGGTCTCTTCGCTCGGCGTCGGCATGGCAGTGATCGGCCTCTCGATCGTGGTCGATCTCATCGTCGCCGCGTTCCTGCGCCGCCAGGCGCGCAAGCACTCCTCGCCGGCGCTCGCGGGCGACGCCGCGCACCTGGGGACGGACGCCCTGACCTCGGTCGGGGTCCTGATCGGCCTCGCGCTGGTCGAGATCACCGGCGCCAGCGCGATCGACTCCGCGGTGGCGATCGCCGTCGCGGTCGCGATCGTCTACGCGGGGATCAATCTGATCCGCCGCGCGAGCGGCGCCCTGGTGGACGAGTCCCCGCCGCCCGAGGAGATGGACCGGATCGAGGCGGCGATCGGCCGCGCCCGTCCGCCCGAGATGGTCGGCTACCACAAGCTCCGGGCCCGGAACGCGGGCCGGCGCCGCTACATCGACATGCACGTCCAGTTCCGCACCGGCACCTCGCTCGAGCAGGCCCACTCCCTGGCGCACGCCCTGCGCGACGCGATCGAGATGGAGCTGGGCGACGCCGAGGTGCTGATCCACGCGGAGCCGGAGAGCTCGCGCCACGACCCGTCCGAGTCGCCGTCCCAGTACCGCGCGGGGTGACCGCTAGGTCAGGTTCACCGCCGCCGCGATCCCCACCGCGCCGACGACGATGCTGTAGCCGGTGTAGCCGCCGACGGCGAGCAGCACGACCGCGATCGCGCAGATGATGACGACGGTCAGCCATGAGCCTTGCTGGAGGGTCACGCCGCTATTTTGACCCAGATGACGCCGAGCCTCGCAGATCCGGACGCGGCGGTCGCCTATCTGCAGGAGCTTTCGCCGGAGCTGCGGGGCTGCGCGATCCTCGACGCGGCCGGTTCCGTGCTCGCCTGCGGCGGCGACGGCGACGAGTCCGCATGGCGCCTGGCAGCCGAAGAGCTGCTCCGCGCCGCCGACGGAGCGGCCGGCGAGCCGGCCGCCCACGCGCACATCGCGACCACCGACGGCGAGGTCTTCATGGTCCGCCAGGGCGCCCTGATCGCGGTCGCGGGGACCGAGCGCTTCGTGCTCGCCTCGCTCACGCTCTTCGACCTGCGCGCAGCCCTGCGCGAGCTCGGCTCGGCGGGAGGGTCCTGAGTGCCGGCCAAGCCCCACCGCATCCTGCTCGACCGCGTCTCGGGCTACGCCGACGAGGCGGCCGCCTACATGCGCCGCCGCCGCCACATGCGCAAGCCGTTCGCCCGGGTCCACTACGCCGGGGGCCGGTCGTTGGACTTCCCCGCCGACAGCGAGTCCGGCCGCGCCCTGTTCGACGCCGCGGCGCACGTGCTGGAGGCCGCCGGACCCGGCCGCCGCCAGCGCGTGGCGCGCGGTGAGAGCCCGAAGGCGCGCGACGCCGGGGCGGGAAAGGGCGACGAGGGCTGAGCTCGCAGCTCCGACGCTTGTGACAGGTCCGCACAAAGTCCCGGATTTGGCCTCGGAAGCCGCTGTTACGCTCGCCGCCACTCCAACTCCCGAGGAGGAAAACACGTGACTAAGGCTGAGTTTCTCGACGTCCTAGCGGGCGACAGCAGGATCGGCAACAAGAAGGAAGCGGCGGCTGCGGTGGACGCGGTGCTCGACGCGATCACGAGCGTGCTCAAGGACGGCGGCGAGGTCAACTTCACCGGCTTCGGCAAGTTCGCGGTGGCGGAGCGCAGTTCCCGCCAGGGCGTCAACCCGCGCACCGGCGAGCGCATCCACATCCCGGGCGGCAAGGTGCCCCGCTTCTCCGCGGGCTCCGGCCTGAAGAAGGAGGTCAAGGGCGGCTGAACGGCGCTGACCGGGGCGCCGCGCCCTTCGCGGACCGGCTGGAAGCGCTCGTCGCCGAGCGCGGCAGCCAGGTCTGCCTCGGCCTCGACCCCGACCCAGCCACGCTCGACGCGGGGCCCGCTGGCGCCGCGGACGCAGCCGAGCGCGCCGGCGACGCGGTCGTCGCCCGCTGCCGCGAGCTGATCGAGCGCGCCGGCCCCGCCTGCGTCGCCGTCAAGCCCCAGCTCGCCTGCTTCGAGCGGCTCGGCGCTCCGGGCTGGCGCGCCCTGGCCGAGACCACGGCCGCTGCCCGGGAGGCGGGGCTGCTGGTCGTCGCGGACGGCAAGCGCGGCGACGTGCCGGCCACCGCACGCGCCTACGGGCAGGCGCTCGTCGGCGAAACGGACACCCCCTGGGGGCCGGTCGCCGGGCTCGGAGCCGACGCCTTCACGGCGAATCCGCTTCTCGGCGGCGACGCGATCGAGCCCCTGATCGAGGCGGCGGCCGCGAGCGGCGCCGGCGTGTTCAGTCTCGTGCGCACGTCGAACCCGGGTGCCGCCGATCTCCAGGACCGCGACGTCGAGG
>DASSYK010000153.1:0-8907 GCA_035703345.1 Solirubrobacterales bacterium | reverse complement strand
GCGGCGGCCGGTGGAGAACTTCACGACGCCAGGCTGGGTGGCGAAGATCGTGTGGTCGCGGCCGAGGCCGACGCCGTCGCCGGGGCGGAAGCGGGTGCCTCGCTGGCGGACGATGATCTCGCCGCCGGTGACGGCCTGGCCGTCGAAGACCTTGACGCCCAGGTACTTGGGGTTGGAGTCGCGGCCGTTGCGGCTGGACCCTAGTCCCTTCTTATGAGCCATCGCCGGCCTCCTTCTTCGCGGGCTCCTTCTTGGCGGTACCGCCCTTCGCGGGCTCCTTCTTGGCGGTACCGCCCGCGGGCTTGCGTGAGAGCATCTTGATGTCCGTTACCTCGAGCCGGGTCAGCTCCGAGCGGTGGCCCTGCCGCTTGCGGTAGCCCTTCTTCGGGCGGTACTTGAAGACGCGGATCTTGGGGCCTCGCTCGTGCCCGGCGATCTTGGCCTCGACCTTGACCTTCTCGAGGTCGGAGCCGAGGACCATCTCCTTGTCGCGGAAGGCGACGGCGCGGAGGTTCACCTTCGCGCCCTCGTCCTCGCTCAGGCGGTCGACGAGGAGGGTGTCGCCCGTCTCGACGCGGTACTGCTTGCCGCCTGTCTCGATCACTGCGTACATGGTCCGATCGCTTCCCGACTAGTTGCTGGAGGCGCGTGAGCGTCGCCGGCCGCCTCTACTGCCGCGACGCCTGCGCCCAGATCCGGAGGCGGATTCTAGCTGCTCGTCGCCATCCTTAGCCGCGGCGGCGACCGCGTCGCCCTCGCTGTCCAGCAGCGTGGCGGTGGCCGCCGAGCGGCCGACGCTCTCGATCCGCACCATCCGGCGCTCGCCGACGTGCGGACCGGCATTGGTCACGGAGACGATGTAGCTCTCGACGCGCGCGACGGCGTCATCCACGTTGTACATGTGCGGCTCCTCGATCGTGACGAGGACCTCCTCGCCGACGCGGAAGGGCAGCGCCCGCTCCTCGATCTCCTCGCGGGTGCCGGCCTCGACGACCTGGGAGGTCTCGAGCGGCAGCGCGTCGCCACCCTCGAAGTGGAACCGCTTGCCGGTCTCCTCCTCGAGCTCGGTCAGCCCCGAGTCGGGCTTCAGCAGCGCGCCGGCCACCTGCGGGTTCACCCGCACCAGGAAAGCCTCGGCGTCGGGCTGCTCGTCGACGACCTCGCCGAGTTTGCGGACGATCGAGATCGCAACCGTCTCCTCGGAGGCGACCACGCCCTCGCCGTCGCAGGTCGGGCAGCGCTTGGTGAGGATCTCGCGCACGCCGTCGGTGACGTTCTGGCGGGTCATCTCGACCAGCCCCAGCGGCGATACCTCGACGACGTAGGACTTCGTGCGGTCCTCGTCCAGCGCGCTGCGCAGCGTCTTCAGCACCTGGTCGCGGTTCTTCGCCCGCGCCATGTCGATGAAGTCGATGACGATGATCCCGCCGATGTCGCGCATGCGCAGCTGGCGCACGGTCTCCTCGGCGGCCTCGACGTTGACCTTCGTGATCGTGTCCTCGAGCCGGCCCTTGCCCCGGCCCGTGAAGCTGCCGGTGTTGACGTCGATGACGGTGAGGGCCTCGGCGTAGTCGATCATGAGGTAGCCGCCGGAGGGCAGGTCCACGCGCCGGCTCAAGGTCGACTCGAATGCCTTGACCACGTCCCACTGCTCGAGCAGCGGCTTCTTCTCCTCGTAGAGCTCGACGCTGTCGGCGAGCTCCGGCGCCGTGCGCTGCAGGAACTTGGTGACGCGCTCGTGTTGCTTGGGGTCGTCGATGATCGCGCCCTCGAACTCCTCGACCAAGACGTCGCGCACGACGCGGATCGAGAGGTCGGCCTCCTGGAAGATCATCTGGCCGACCTCCGAGTCCTTGGCCCGGGTCGCGACGATCTCGTCGAGGCGGTGCAGGTAGGAGATCTCGCGGACGAAGTCCTCCTTCTTGCCGCCCTGCGCGGCCGTGCGGACGATCACGCCGCCCTTGCCGATGTCCACCTTCTCGATCAGCTTGCGAAGGCGCTGGCGCTCGCCGTCCGGCAGGCGCTTGGAGACGCCGACCCCGCCGCCCTGCGGCATGTAGACGAGGTAGCGGCCGGCGATTGAGAGCTGCATCGAGAGGCGGGCGCCCTTCGTCTTCAGCGGGTCCTTGACGACCTGAACGACGATCTCCTGGCCCGGCTTGATCAGCTCGTCGATCCGCCGCCCGCGGCCGCGGCCGCGCTTGGGGACCGCCTTGCCGTCGGGCAGCACGATCTCGTCGACGTGCAGGAAGCCGTTGCGCTCCAGCCCGATGTCGACGAAGGCCGCCTCCATCCCGGGCAGGACGTTGTCGACGCGGCCCTTGTAGATGTTGCCGACGATCGAGCGCCGGCCGCGGCGCTCGACGTAGAGCTCGGCGACCTTGAAGTCACCGCCGGGAGCGATCTTCTTGCCGCCCCCCTTGCCCCGTGAGGGGCTTCCCTTTGCCTCGAGCACGGCGACGCGGGTCTCACCGCGGTCGACGCTGACGAGGATTTCCTTCTTCATGTGTTTCCTTTCCGCGCGAGCCCCGCCGCACGCGCCGGCGCCTCGCCGCGGAGGGCGGCGAGGTCAAGCGTCGGGCGTGTCGTATGGGTGTGGTCTCGGTGGCTCAGCGCAACAGTGGGTCAACCGCCCTGCTGCCGCGTTGGCTGAGCTGCGCCTGGATGTGGATGCTCTGAAGCAGTCCGATCGCCATGAACGTGACCAGGACAGAGGAACCCCCGTAACTCATCAGAGGAAGGGTGATCCCTGTCACCGGCATGACTCCGAGGTTCATGCCGACGTTGACGAGGACCTGGAACATCAGCATGGCGGCTACGCCGCCCGCGATCAGGGTCCCGTACAAGTTCTTCGAAAGCGTCAACAGTCGCAGCGCCCGCCATACGAGCAGGGCGTAAAGGGACAGAACGAATGCGGCCCCGACGAATCCGTATCGCTCCCCGATCACGGCGAAGATGAAGTCCGTGTGGTGTTCGGGGAGGAAATTGAGCTCGGTCTGGGTCGACTGGTCGCCGCGGCCGGCCTTCTCGCCGGAAGCCGCGGCGATGACCGCCTGATTGACCTGGTAGCTCGCATCGCCTGGATCGTCGCTGGGGTTGAGGAAGCTTGTCAGTCGTTCCCGCTGGTAATCCTGGAGAACGGAGACCCCGACCGCCGGAAGAGCGACAAAGGTGAGAGTAGCGGCCGCGGCCGCTACGGCGCCCATTGCCGCGAAATGCGTCCAGCGCACTCCGGCGAGAAACAGGACCGCGATGGTGATGACCCCGAGCACCAGAGCGGTGCCGAGGTCGGGTTGGAGGAAGATGAGTGCGGCGGGCGCCAGGCCGATCGCCAGCAGGCGAATCGTCTGTCGCGGGTCCGAGCCGCGGCGTGTCCGCTCGATCACGAAGGCGGCGAGCGACACGATCAGGAGCACTTTGGCGAGCTCCGAAGGCTGGAAGCGGAAGTACGGGAGCTCGATCCACCTGCGGGAGCCGCGCGCGGCGGCGCCGAAGGTGAGCACGAGCAGGATCGCGCCGATCATCGCGCTGTAGATCCCGACCCGCAGCTCGCGGAAGCGCGAGTAGTCCACGCGCGCGACGGAGAACATCAGAGCCAGGCCGACGATCGCGTAGACCATCTGGCGCAGCACGAAGTAGAGCGGGTTGCCGGGGATGTCGTCGCTGGTCGCCTGGGCGAGCGTGAAGCAGCTGAACCCGATCAGCCCGACCGCGGCGGCCAGCATCCAGCCGTCGAAGTACGGCAGGCCGAAGCGCTCGACCCACGCCGAGCGGCGCGCAGCGACTGCGACGGGGCGCGCGGCCTCCATCAGATGAGGGTACCCCCAGCCACGTTTTCGCTGCTAATCACGGTCATTCGCTGATCGCCGCGCTGCCGGTCCGAGAGGTCGGCGTGATCGGGAGCCCGAAGTACTTCTCCAGGATCCGGGCGGCCACGGGCGCGGCCGAGTCAGCGCCGAAGCCGCCGCGCTCGAGCGTCACCACGACGACGATCTCCGGGTCGTCGGCCGGCGCGAGCACCGCGTACCAGGCCTGGTCGGCGCGGTCGATGCCGCGCTCGGCGGTACCGGTCTTGCCCGCGACCGGGAAGGGGAAGTTCCCGAACACCGGGTACGACGTGCCCTCCGGCTCCATCGCCGCGCGGGTGAGGCCGGTCATGATCGTGCTCCGGGCCTCCTCGGGGATGTCGACGGTGCGCTTCGGCGTGCTCTCGAACTCCTCGAGCACCTCCCCGGTCGGATCCTCGACGCGCTCGGCCAGGCGCGGGCGCACGATGGTCCCGCCGTTCCCGATCGCCGCGTAGGCGACCGCCATCTGCAACGGGTCCGCCTGCAGGTCGCCCTGGCCGACGGCGAGGTTGATGTTGTCGCCCACGGCCCAGGGGCGGTCGGTCAGCTCCTGCTTGAAGAGCCTGTTCCGCCAGGCGGGAGTCGGGACGAGCCCCTCACTCTCGGCCGGGAGGTCGATCCCGGTCGGCTCGCCGAGCCCGAGCGAGGCGGCTGTGTCCTGGATCATCCCGCCCTTGCCCTTCTGCACGTTCGAGTCGTAGCCCAGCTTGTAGAAGTACACGTCCGAGGAGACCTTCAGCGCGTCGCTCATGTTGATCGGCCCGTTCACGGCGTCGCCCGCGTTCTTGAACCGCTGGGTGCCGACCTTGACCTCGCCGTCGTCGTTGACGATCGTCCCCGGCTCGATCAGGTTCGTCTTCAGCGCACCGAGGGCCGTGATCACCTTGAAGATCGAGCCCGTCGGGTAGGCGCCCTGGATCGCGCGGTTCGCCAGCGGCGCGTCGGTCTCCTCGGAGGTGAGCGCCTTGTACTGGCGCTCGGTGATCGGCCGGGTGAAGATCGAGGGGTCGAAAGTGGGTGTCGAGCCCATCGCCAGGATCTCGCCGTCGTTCGCGTTCATCGCGACGAACGCGCCCGGGAGGCCGAATGAGCCCAGCGTGCCCTCCGCGAGGGACTGCAGGTCGGCGTCGACGGTCAGGCGGAGGTTCGACCCCGCGCGCGCCGGCTGGCTGTTGAGCTGGTCGGTGGGGCGTCCCATCGCGTCGACCTGGAAGCGGTTGGCGCCCGGCCTGCCGCGGAGGAAGCGGTCGTACTCGTACTCGATGCCCGACTGGCCGACCTGGTCACCCTGCTCGAGGCTGGAGTAGCGGGGCAACCTCAGCTGCTCGGCGGTGACCTCGCCCACGTTGCCGAACAGGTGGGCGCCGACCGTGCCCTGCTTGTAGTCGCGCGCGAAGACGCGCTCGACGCTGACCCCGGGGAAGCTCGTCTGGTTCTCGCGCAGGAAGAAGACGTTGCCGGCGCCGAGGCCGCGGTCGAGGATGACGGGGCTGGAGCGCGAGACCTTGCGGACCTCGGCGATCTCCTGCTCCATCTCCCGGGGCGTGTCCCCGGTTATCCGGGCGAGGCGCTTCATCAGGTCGCGGCGCTCCGGCGTGCTCGGCTTCGGCAGGTCGTCGGGCTGCACCTGGAGCGCCAGCTCGGTCCGGTTGGCGACGAGCACCTTGCCGTCGCGATCGAGGATCTCGCCGCGCGGCGCCTGGACCCGGATCTCGTTGACGCGGTTGTCGTTGGCCTGCTGGCGGTAGTCCTCGCCCGAGAGCACCTGGAGGTACCAGAGGCGCAGCCCCAGCACCGCGAAGACCGCGATCGCGATCGCGCCGAGGATCGAGGCCCGCCGCTGCAGCGGCGTCCCGCGGCGTGGTGCTTCGTCGTGTCCGTGCCGGTACAAGCTTCTAGCTCCTGGTTCCCGCCGCACGCGGCGTCAGGGGGCGGCGACCCGACGGCCTATCGTCAATCACGGCCGCCCGCAGCGCAAGTCTGACGAGCAGATACACCGGAAGCGCGAGAGCGCACCCGAGCAGGGTCTTGACCGCCGCCTCTCCCACGAGCCGGGTGCTGACGTCGCCGTCGACTCCTGTGCCGATCTGGATCGCGGCGAAGGCGAGTGCCGCCAGCAGCGTCAGGCCGCCTCCGAGGAGGCCGACGCCGGCGCGGCTCGGCTGGCCCGCGCTCTCGCGGTAGCGGCCGGCGACGTAACCGACGCACATGTAGGTGGCGGCGAAGGCCCCCAGGGTCTCGAACAGCAGGCAGTCGATCACGAGGCCGATCGAGAACCCGCTGACCGCGCCGGTGACGCTACCGCCGAGCAGGCCGAGCGTCATCACGACCAGCGCCGCGCCGTCCGGGCTGGCGCCGAACAGCTCGATCTTGGCGAAGAACGTGACCTGCATCAGGGCCGTCGCCAGCCCCAGCAGGCACAGCCTCACAATCACCCACGGAGTCAGAATCATGCGCCGCCCCCAGTCTCGACCAGGGCCTGGACGAACTCCATGTTGCGCAGGTCGGCGAACGCCTCGAGCCGGACGCGCTGGTAGGCCTGCTTCTCCTCGGCCGAGGCCTCGGTGACCTCGCCGACCGGGATCCCGGGCGGGAACAGGGAGTCGAGGGTGCCGCTCGCGTAGCCGGCCGTCACCACCATCTGGCCTTCGCTCACCTCGTCGCCGCGCTGCACGTAGTTCAGATACAGCTCCTCGGGCTCACCCGCGGTCGCCTCGACCACGCCGGTCGCGCCCTGCGGGAGCACCCGGCCGGTGACCGAGCTCTCGGGATCGGTGATCAGGGTCACCTGAGCGGTCCCCTTCGTCGTCGCCGAGACCCGGCCCGCGAGCCCGTCGGCCGCGACCACCGGGTCGTTGACCCGCAGGCCGGCGCTGCTGCCCTTGTCGATCGTCACCGTGCCGTACCAGAGGGTCGGCGAGCGCCCGATCACGCGGGCGGTCACGCCCTCGCGCCCCGGGGGGATCAGCCCGCCGCCGGTCAGCTGCTGGAGCTTCGCCAGCTCGCCGCCCTGCTGGGCCGCAGCCTGGGCCTGCGCGAGCTGGTCGCGCGCCTCGGCGAGGTCCTTCTTCAGCTTCTCGTTCTCGCCGCGGGCCTCGAAGGTCTCGTCGAACCAGTTGACGAAGTCCCGCGCGGGCTTCAGCGCCCTGTCGGCGCCCTCCTCGAAGGGACCGAGCACGGCCGCGACGCCCCTCTGGACCCGGTGGAACGGGCCGTCGGAGCCCTCGCGGAAATAGAGGCTGAGAAGCGTCAGCGAGGCGACGACCAGCAGCAACAGCACCGCCCTGCGGCGGCGTACCTGCTTGCGGTACATGTCTTAGTCCTCGAATCCAAAGAAGTCTTCCCCCGGCCCAGCCCGCGGGCATCGAATGTAGCGAACGGCCTCAAGACCGCTGAAAGCCTGGCTCCAGCTCCAGCAGCAGCGGGATCGGCAATCCGATCACGTTCGAGACGTCGCCCTCCACCCCTGCGACCAGCGCCGACCCGAGACCCTGGATCGCGTACGAGCCGGCCCTCCCCTCCCATTCGCCCGAGGCGAGGTAGGCGCCGAGGAGGACGTCGTCCAGCTCGCGGAAGCGGACCGTGGTCGCCGCGAACCCTTCGCGCGTCCTCGGCCTGCCCTCCTCCTGCTCGGGCCCGAGCAGCGCGAGCCCGCCGAGGACCTCGTGCTCGCGGCCCGAGAGGCGGCCGAGCATCTCGCGCGCCTCGTCGGCGTCCCGCGGCTGGCCGAGCGCCGCGCCGTCGAGCACGACCTCGGTGTCGCCCGCGATCACCAGCGTGCCGGGCTTCGCGGTCGCCGCGACCGCGGCGGCCTTCCAGCGCGCGTTCTCGAGCACCAGCTCCCTGGGATCGCCCTCGGTGAGCTCCTCGATCATCGGCTCGGCGGTGTCGAACTCCACGCCGAGTCCGGCGAGCAGCGCGCGCCGCTGCGGCGAGCGCGAGGCGAGGACGATTCGTGTGGCTACAGCTCGGGGAACCAGATGCCGATCTCGCGCGCGGCCGATTCCGGCGAGTCGGAGCCGTGCACGAGGTTGAAGGTGACCTCGGTGCCGAACTGGCCGCGGATCGAGCCCGCGTCGGCCTCGACCGGGTCGGTGGCGCCGATCAGCTGACGCGCGGCGTTGATCGCGTTCGGGCCCTCGAGCACCATCGCGACCAGGTGGCCGCCGGTGATGAACTCGACGAGCTCGCCGAAGAACGGCTTCTCGGAGTGCTCGGCGTAGTGCTCGTTGGCAATCGCCTCGGTCGCCGTCATCTGCTTCAGCGCCACCAGGCCGAGGCCCTTGCGCTCGAAGCGCGAGATGACCTCGCCGGTCAGACGCCGCTCGAAGGCGTCCGGCTTCACCAGGATCAGCGTGCGCTCGGTTGCCACGGGGCGGGAAACCTAGCGGCTCGGGCGGGTGACGCGTTCCGAGGGTGGCTCGGACCGCTCCGGGGAGCGGCTCTGACCGCTCACCGGCTGGCGCTGTGTGCGTCGGGGCGCGTCGGGGCGCTGTCCGCTCTTCGCGGAGGAGCGCTCGCCGCTGCGCGGTGCGCGGGTCGGCCTCTCGCTGCGTTCGCTGCGCCGCTCGCGCTCGGCGCGCCGCGACTCGCGGCCCGACCCGGCCTCGCGGCCCGAGGCGCGCTCGCGGGTGCGCCGGACCTCGGCCTCGCAGTAGGGGCAGATCCCCCACTTCGGGTCGAGCGGCCTGCTGCACCTGCGGCAGGGGTTGCGCAGGCGGCGCTCGCAGTTGGGACAGCGCAGGTACTCGCCCTGGATCGGGTACTCGCAGTGGGGGCACGACTGCTCGATCAGCTGGCGCAGCCGCAGCTCCGCGGCGCGCAGCTCGAGCTCGCGCTCCTCGGCGTCCTCGAGGAACTCCGGCGGGCGCAGGATCGTGTACACGATCGTCCCGATGAAGGGGAACAGCGACGCCGCGGTCGCGCACGCGATCAGGACCGGGTCCTGGATGCGCCGCTTGGCGTCGAGGTAGGTCCAGTAGATCAGCGCCAGGTAGACGACGACCAGGAACAGGACCAGAAGGTTGATGACGAGGCTGAGGGCCCCGCCGTCTATGCC
>DASSYK010000111.1:0-5589 GCA_035703345.1 Solirubrobacterales bacterium | reverse complement strand
GATGCACCACACGCTCCGCGGCTGGCTCGCCGAGTGCGGCCAGGAGCTGCGCGCGCACCGCGACGACGACCGTTCCGGCATCGCGCGCTGATAGCCGCGCTTGCGTGGCCGGCGACTGCTTCCCGGCCGAGGGCGTCGCCGAGCCCGCCGGCTGCTCCGCCCCGGAACGACGAGGGGCGCCCCGCGGCGCCCCTCGTGAATGCCGGTCGAGCCGGCGGGCTAGCCGCCGACGATGCCGCCGGGCGGGTTCGACGGCGGCGGGTTGCCTCCCGGCCGGTCGTGCTCCTGGCGGAGCGGCGGGGCCTCTCCGGCGGGCGGCGCGGGACCGCGAGGAGCGACCTCGTCGGCCAGCTCCTGCGCGGGGCCGCTCGCGGGCTCGATCACGAACCGGTAGACCAGCGCGGCGAGCGCGGAGCCGACGATCGGCGCGATCACGTAGACCCAGGCGTCGGCGAAATCGTTGCCCACGAGAGCGGGCCCGAACCAGCGGGCCGGGTTGAAGGAGCCTCCGGTCAGCGGCCCCCCGACCATCACGAGGAAGCCCAGCGCGGCGCCGATCGACAGCGGCGCCCAGTGCTTGCGGGCGCTCGGGTTGAGCGCGACGGCGATCACCGTCAGCACGAGCACGAAGGTGCCAACGCCCTCGACGATCGCGCCCGGGAGCGCACCTCCGAGGAGGTCGCTGATCGCGGGAGTCCCGTAGTTCGTGGCGCGGCCCTCGTCCAGGAGCAGGCCCTTGGTCAGCAGCGCGCCCAGCACCCCGCCCGAGAGCTGGGCCAGGATGTAGACGAGCCCGTCGATCGGGTCGATCCGGCGCAGCACGATGAAGGCGGTGGTCACGGCGGGATTGAAGTGCCCGCCGCTCGCGATGCCGATGCTGGCGATCAGGACGAACAGGACGAACGCATGGGTGAGCCCGACGACGGCCCAGTCAGAGCCGAAGGTCGCGTTCGGACCCGTCGCGACGTACAGCACGACGACGCTGGTGATGAAGAAGGTCAGGAGCAGCGTCCCGATCAACTCCGCGATGTATGAGGCGAGACCTCGGTCTTGCACTGTGAAGCGACCTCCTAAGTCGTTTGCCTGCTCTCCTGCGTAAGCGGGCGCCAGTCTAACTGGAATCACGCGCGCACCCCGGCGCAGTGACCGCGGGTCTAGCGACCCTGCACACTCCGCTAAGGTCGCCGCCGGATGCTACGAGTCGCCGCGCTGCTGGCGGCCGCTCTCTGCGGGCTCGCCGTCGCGGGCTGCGGGGACGGCGCTGAACCGGGCGCGCCAGCCGGCGCGACCCTCGTGCTGGACTTCCAGCCGAACGCCGTCCACACCGGAATCTACGCCGCCAAGGAGCGCGGATCCTTCGAGGCCGAGGGCCTCGACCTCGAGATCCGAGAGCCCTCCGCCAGCGCCGACAGCGCCAAGCTGCTCGAGGCGGGACGCGCGGACTTCGCGGTGATGGACGTCAACGACTTCGGCATCGCGCGCCAGCGGGGCCTCCAGATCGTCGCGATCGCCGCCCTGGTGCAGCGTCCGCTGGCCGCCGTGATCGCGTCCGACCGCAACGCCGTCCGCACCCCGGCGGACCTGGCCGGGGCCACGGTCGGCGTGACGGGCGTCCCCTCCGACGACGCAGTGCTCGACACCGTCCTCGACGGCGCCGGGCTGCCGCCGGACGCCGTCGAGCGCCAGACGATCGGCTTCCAGGCAGTGCCCCTCCTCGCGTCGGGAAGGCTCGCTGCGGCAACCGCCTTCTGGAACGCCGAAGGGGTCGAGCTGGTCCAGCAGGGCGTGCCCACGCGCGAGTTCCGGGTCGACGAGTTCGGTGCGCCACGCTACCCCGAGCTGATCGTGGCGGCAGCACAGCCCGCCGGGCTCCTTGCCCCGGACGATCCGATCTGCCGGTTCGTGCTCGGTCTCGAGGGTGGCTACTCGGCGCTCGCCGACGATCCCGGCGCGGCGCTCGGCGATCTGCTGGAGGCCGCCCCTGAGAGCGACGAGGAGAGCCAGCGCGCCCAGCTCGCCGCCCTCGTCGCCGCGGATGCGTTCTCCCTCGCCGACGAGAAGTCGCCTCAGGCGGCGCCGGTCGGCGAGCCGACCTCCGTGCTCGATCGGGCTGGGGCGTCGCGCTGGCTCGAATGGGCGGCCGCCAACGGCATCGTCGAGCCCGCGAAGGCGCGGCAGGTCGGCTCAGGGCTTCGCTCCTCCGCCCACTCGGAGTGCGACCTGCGCCCGCTCGACCCCGGCTAGTCCGCCAGCAGCCTCGCCGCCAGGTCCGGCAGCTCGCGCACCATGCGCGAGCGTGGAACCGCCAGGGCGATGCCGGCCTCGTCCGCCCGCCGCTTCGTGTCGACGTCGGTGTGCTGGTAGAAGCCGAGCACGGGAACGCCGAGGCCGGCGACGGTCTCGGGCGCGGCGAGGTCGAGATCGGCGACGACGAGGTCCGCCCCGTCGACCTCGTCCGGGACGCTCGCAGTCCGCTCGACCTCGTGGCCGGCGGCCTCGAGCGCGGTGCTGACCCGGCTTGCGAGCATCAGGTCGGAGACGATCGCGACGACGCGGGCCAAGGCGCGGCGACCTAGAGGCTGCGCCGCTGGCGGAACTCGCGGCGGACGCTCTCGGGGCGCCCCCACATCTGCACGATCTCGGCGCGGCCCTCGCGGGCGTTGCGGATCCGCAGCTCGCCCGCGATCGACTCCGTGTCCAGCTTGGCGAGCACCCCCCTCACCGTCTCGGGCGCGGCGGCGTGGCCGAAGGTGTGCGCGACGTTGATCCGCCAGTGCCAGTCGGCGCGGGAGTAGGGCTGCGCGTTCACCTGGGCCAGCATCACCGCGGCGTCCACGTAGCGGCCCTCGTCGGCGATCCGCAGGTCGAGATCGAGGTCGGTCCAGTCCTCGGGAAGCGAGTCGACGATCGCGGCGAAGTCCTCGGCGAGCGGCACGTCGCAAGCGTACCGGCGCGCGGCGAGGTGGACCTGATGCTCCCTCGATCGCTCCGGCTGGGCCCCCAGCCTCCCCCTCAGGCGGGCCGCGGCGGCGAGACGCGTATGCGCTCGATCAGCTCGCCGCCGAGCGCGTGCGTGCGCCCGCCCACCTCGACGGTGATCGGGCCGCCGAACGGCTGGCGGGCGCGCACCCCGATCTCGACGCCGGGCTGGATGCCCCGCTCGCCCAGGTAGCGGAGCATCGCCCCGTCGCGGTCGGAGACGCGCTCGAAGCGCCCGGACTGGCCGGGCTCGAGGTCGGCCAGAGGCACCGAGTCGTCGTCGGCCAGCGCGAGGTCGCGGCTGGGGATCGGGTCGCCGTGCGGGTCGCGGGCCGGCTCGCCGAGCTTGGCGGCGATCAGCTCCTCGAGCTCCTCGGAGATGTGGTGCTCGAGCACCTCTGCCTCTTGGTGGACCCGGTCCCACGGCATGCCGAGCACCTCGGCGAGGAAGAGCTCCAGGAGGCGGTGGTGGCGGATCACCTCGAGCGCGACCTGCTCGCCGCGCTCGGTCAGGCGGACGCCGTGATAGGGCGTGTGCTCGACCATGCCATCGTCGGCCATCCGCTTCAGCATCGCCGAGGCCGAGGCCGGCGTGACGCCGAGGCTCTCGGCCACGGCACCGGTGCCCACCGATCCCTCGCCGTGCTGCTGGAGCTGGTAGATGACCTTGGCGTAGTTCTCGGCGCCCTCGCGCGCGTGCCGCTCGCGCTCGGGGTGGTGGTTGTGGGCGGCGGCGCTCATACGCTGATCAGCAGCCCGGTCGCGTACAGCAGGGCGGCGCCCGCGATGATCGCGACCACGCTGGCCGGATAGAGGCCGCGCCCCTGCTCGTCGCGGATCGACGGCCAGATCTGGATGATCACCTGGACGATCGCGCCGACGCCGACGCCGAGCAGGAAGGTCGATAGCTCGGCGTTCGAGATCGATGACCCGATGAAGGCGCCGAGGATCGCGGGAGCGCCGGCGATCAGCCCGAGCGTCGCGAGCCGGCCGAGCGAAGGCCTTTTCCCTCCCGCGAGGGGAGCGACGATGGCGATGCCCTCCGTCGTGTTGTGGATCGCGAACCCGACCACGAGGAAGGCGCCGAGCGCTAGCGCGCCGACCGCGTAAGCGGAGCCGATCGCAAGCCCCTCCCCCAGGTTGTGCAGCCCGATCCCGATCGCGATCATCAGCGACAGGCGCCAGCCCCGCGCGCCCTGCTCCTTGGCGCGCTCGCGGCGCGCGCGCATGTGCGAGTCGATCCCCGCGAGGGCGAGATACGCGATCGCTGCGCCGAGGAAGAGCAGCTCGACGCCGCCGAAGGCGCCGCCGCTCTCGGCGCCGAGCTCTGTGCCCTCGAGGTAGCCGTCGATCGCGAGGAAGCCGAGCAGGCCGATCGTCGCGGCCAGCGCCACCCGGATCCAGCCGCCGGGGACGCGCTGCATGAAGGGCATGAAGAGCATCCCGAGCCCGACCGGGATCACCCCGACGTAGATGCCGAGCAGCGCCATCAGCCCGAAGAAGCCCGAGTCCGCCTCAGGAGTCTCGACCGCGACGTCGATGGGGTGCTCGATCGTGACGCCGGTCGAAGTGAGGAGCGAGATCACGTACGGCGAGCCCTCCTGCCACGGGTAGTTGAGGACCAGCTTCTGCTCCCCCAGCCGTCCCACCTCGCCGGCGGGCTCGGCGCTGAAGTCGACGTAGGCGTCCGCGACCGCGACCTGCGCGATGCTCACGGGGTCCGGCCCCGTGTTGCGGACGGTCAGCTCGATCTCGCCGGGGTGCAGCACCGTGCGCTCGACGGCGAGCTCCTCGACCGGCGGGCCCGTGCGCTCATCCAGCCCGGGGCCGCCGAGCAGCGCGAAGCCTCCGATCGCGGCGGCGATCAGCGCGAGAGGGATCAGGGCGAGCGCCCAGAGGGGCAGGACGACCCCGCGTCGCTCGGCTCTGCCCGACGCCTCCATCAGCTCACCCGCGACTGGTCGCCGAGATCGCAGAAGGCGGCGGGCGCCCGCAGGCGCGCCGTCTCGCCGCCGACCCGGAAGAAGCCCATCCAGCCGAGCTCGGCGAACTCCGTCTTGTGCGCGTGGAACATGAAGTCGCCCGCGTAGGGGAAGCACATCTCGAGGATCCCGCGCTGGGCCTGTCCCTGGATCACGGTGTCGGTGAACTCGGTCGGTTGCAGCGAGGTGCCGGTCGGAAAGTGGTTGAAGAAGTTCCCGTGGATGTGGAACGAGTTGATCGGGTCGTACTCGAGGACGTTCACGAGGTAGATCCGCACGGGCGTGTCGCGCTCGACGGCGATGGGCTCGTTCGCGTAGTGGAAGGCGACGGTGTTGACCGCGTAGACCTGGTTGCCCGCGGCGTCGAAGTTGGTGTTGAAGCCGTTCATCAACATCACCATCTCGTCGGCCTCCGGGCGCCCGTCCTTCGGATCGACGATGAAGGCCCCGTAGAGCCCGCGGGCGATGTGCTCGGCCAGCGGGCCCGCGTGGCAGTGGTAGAGGTGGAGGCCGAAGGGCTCCGCGCTGAACTCATAGGTCGTCTCCCCGCCGGTCTCGATCAGGCCGGCGCCGATGCCCGGCACGCCGTCCATCTCCGCCGGGTGCAGGCCGTGGAAGTGGATCGTGT
>DASSYK010000102.1:0-2988 GCA_035703345.1 Solirubrobacterales bacterium | reverse complement strand
TCATGCCCCGCTCCGCCTCGCGGATCCGCTGAAGGATCACCTGCTTCGCGGTCTGGGCCGCGATCCGCCCGAAATCCTCAGGGGTCACGTCGCGGGTCTGGATCTGTTCCATGTAGGGGACGAGGCGCTCGAGCTCGACCTCGGGCTCCTCCACCTCGCGCCGCTCTCCGGTCTCGGGGTCGACGGCCGGGCCGGTCTGCTGGATCTCGGGGACGGGCTCCCCGGCGGCCTCAGCGGCCTCGGCCGCCTGGAGCTGCTCCTCGAACTGCTCGTCGAGAAGCCGCTGCTCGAGGTCCTCGGGGACGATCAGCTCGAAGACCCGGAAGTCGGCCGTGTCGTGGTCGAGCTCGACCTTCGCGTACTTGGCCGCGCCGGGGGTCTTCTTGTAGGCCGAGAGGAGCGCATCGGAGAGCGCGTCCATCAGCGTGTCCGCGTCGATGCCCTTCTCCTGCTCGAGCGCCTTGACGGCGTCGACGATCTCCTGAGTCACGCGGCGACCTCCTTTGCGTCTGGAAGTAGGTTGGAGCGGTGGACCGCGTCCAGCGGGATCGAGACCGGGCCGTCCCCGGAATCGACGCTGACGCTGTGGTCGTCGGCACCGGTGAGGCGGCCCGTGAAGCTCTTGTGCCCGACGACCTCCTCGGTCGTCCGAACGCGCACCCTGTGGCCGACGAAGCGGCGGTAGTGCTCGGGCTTGGTCAGCGGCCGCTCCGGGCCCGGCGATGTGACCTCGAGCGCCCAGTCCTCGTTGAGGTCGCGCAGGTGGCCGGTCACGGCCTCGCAGAGGGCGAGATCGACGCCGCTCTCGCGGTCGATCACGAGGCGCAGCCGCTCGGCGGCGACGCGCTCGAGCGCGAGCAGCTCGACATCAGGCTGCTGATCGCGCAGCCTGTCCTCGATCCTCTGCTGAAGCTGCTGAAGCTCTACGTCGCTCAATTTCTCTCCGGTCCGACCGTCTCAGTGCCCAAAAAAAGGCGGGCCCGCGCCCACCTTTCGACACAACTCGGTGCGAAAAAAGGTTCCGGGGCGAGTATAGCCCCGCCCACCCCACGCGCAAGGCTCGGCGGGGACCTCAGACCTCCAGCATCACGGTGACGGGCCCGTCGTTGACCAGCGCCACCCCCATGCACGCGCCGAAGACACCCTTCTTCGCCCCGGCCCGCTCGCAGAAGCGGTCGTAGAGGGGCTCGGCGTCCTCGCCGGGCGCGGCCTGGATGTAGCTCGGCCGCGTCCCCTTGCGCGTGTCGCCGTACAGCGTGAACTGGCTGACGCAGAGGATCTCCCGCTCGTCCCCGATCGGCTCGTTCATCCGCCCCTCCGCGTCGTCGAAGATCCGCAGCGCCCGCACCTTGTCCGCCATTCGGTCCGCCTCGCCCTCGGTGTCCTCTCGCGAGACCCCGAGCAGCACCAGCATCCCGGGGCCGATCTGCGCGACCCGCTCGCCCTCGACGTCGACGGCGGCCTGGCTGACGCGCTGGACGAGAGCCCTCATGGGCTCGGCAGCCTAGGCCAGGCGCTCGCGGTAGATGCGGTAGTCGCGGCGGTCCGGGCGAAGGTTGGAGGCCAAGGCCAGGTGGTGGCGGGCCCGCTTCGTCTCGCCCGTCTTGGAGAGGGCCCGGCCGAGGCAGAAGTGCGCGTAGTCGTCGACGGGGTGGGTCTCGACGATGGCCTCGAACTCACCGGCCGCGCCCTTGTAGTCGTGGGTGCGGAAGTACACGCGGCCGAGCGCCTCGCGGACCGAGCTCTTCTCGGGTGCCTGGCGGGCGGCCTCCTCGAGCGGCGCCTTGGCGTGCTCGAAGTCACCGTCCTCGAGCAGCTCGATGCCCCTCCTGTAGAGGGTGTAGAGGGACTCGGATCGCTGCTCGTCGGCCTTCTCGCTCACGCGCACCAGTGTAGAAGGGGCACGGGAGCGAGAACGGCGGCTACTCGGAGGGGCTGCGCGCCGCGCGGGCGCGGAGCGCCTCGACCCGGTCGAGGATCGCGTCGGCGACGCGGGTCTTGGAGGCCAGCGGCACGGGGTGCTCGCCGTCGCGCTCGACGATCACGACCTCGTTCTCGGCCGACTCGAAGCCGATCTCCGGACGGGAGACGTCGTTGAACACGATCGCGTCGACCCCCTTGCGCTCGAGCTTCTCCCGCGCGCGAGCGGTCGAGCCGCCCGTCTCCGCGGCGAAGCCGATCAGGGTCTGGCCCTCGCGGCGACGGGCTCCGAGGCCGGCGAGGATGTCGGCGGTCGGCTCCAGCTCCAGCTCGATGCCGTGCGAGCCCTCGCGGGCGATCTTGGCGTCAGCGGCGTCCGCGGGCCTGAAGTCGGCCGGCGCCGCCGCCATCAGCAGCACGTCGGCGCTGGCGAACTCGGCCTCCAGCGCCTGGGCCAGCTCGCCGGCCGTCTCGACGTCGACGCGGCGCACTCCGGGCGGTGCGGGCAGGGCGACGCTGGCGGCGACCAGCGTCACGTCGGCGCCCCGCTGGACGGCGCGCTCGGCCAGGGCGATGCCCATCCGGCCGCTCGAGCGGTTTCCGATGAAGCGGACCGGGTCGATCGGCTCGCGGGTGCCGCCGGCGGAGATGAGGACACGCAGGCCGTCCCAGGGGCCGCTCGGGCCGGGGACGACCGACTCGACCGCGTCGAGCAGCCGCTGCGGGTCGGGCAGCCGGCCGACGCCGTGCTCGCCGCGGGAGGCGAGGGCTCCCTCCTCGGGCTCGATCACGGCGGTGCCGCGCTCGCGCAGCGTGGCGAGGTTCGCCTGGGTCGCCGCGTCGCGGTACATGCGGTCGTTCATCGCCGGGGCGACGAGTCGCGGCGCGGAGCAGGCGAGGAAGGAGGTGGTGACCATCGAGTCGGCGATCCCGGCCGCCAGCTTGGCGACGGTGTTCGCGGAGGCCGGCGCGATGAGGTAGGCGTCGGCGTTCGCGACGACCTCCAGGTGGCCGATCGGGTCGTGCGCAGGGGCGGGGTCCCCGGGGAACGCGCCGCGGGCGGGGTCG
>DASSYK010000171.1:0-12432 GCA_035703345.1 Solirubrobacterales bacterium | reverse complement strand
CTGGATTCCATGCTCGGTGAGCCCGCTCTCCAGCAACTGGTTCCGAGTGACCACCCCATGTTGTGCCTGTGCCAGCCGCCAGGGTCCAGGTCCCTCGATCTCTTGGACGCTTCTACCGCCCATAGCCGGGAAAGCCTCCAGAAGGCTCGATTCGCCCCCCTGCCTCCCGACCCTCTCCCTGGACTTGCTGCGGCTGCAGTGGATCGGGCTCGCCGCGTCGGTCACGAAATCGGCCGCCGCGTCGTTACCTTCGATGTATGGACCGTCGCGCGTGGATCTGGCTGCTCCTGCTCGGGGCGATCTGGGGAGCCTCCTATCTGTTCATCAAGATCGGCCTGCGCGACCTCTCGCCCGGGATGGTCTCGTGGTTGCGGATCGCGCTGGCCGCGCTGGTGCTGCTGCCCGTCGCCGCGCTCCAGGGCGGGCTCGCCGGGGTCCGCCCGCGCGCCGGCTGGCTGGTGCTGGTGGCCGCGGTCCAGGTCGCCGGGCCCTTCCTGCTGATCGCCGCGGGGGAGGAGGAGATCAGCTCCTCGCTGGCCGGGATCCTGGTCGCCTCGTCGCCGTTGTTCACGGCGCTGCTAGCCACCTGGATCGACCACGAGGAGCGCTCGACCGGCCTGCGGCTGGGCGGGGTCCTCGTCGGGTTCGCGGGCGTCGCCCTGCTGCTCGGCGTCGATCTCGGCGGGGACGGCGCCGCCCTGGCCGGCGGGCTGATGGTCGTGCTCGCCAGCCTCGGCTACGCCGTCGGCGGCTTCATCGTCAAGCACCGCCTGGCGGGGATGGCCCCCGTCGGCATGTCCGCCACGGTGATGGCCGCCAGCACCGTGCTCCTGCTTCCGATCGCGATCGCGACCGCGCCCGATGCGGCGCCCGGCCTCGGCCCGGCCGCCGCGGTGGGCGCTCTCGGCGTGCTCGGGACGGGAGCCGCCTTCGTGATCTTCTACTGGCTGATCTCGACGGTCGGCCCCGCACGAACGTTCGTCGTCACCTACGTCGCACCGGGGTTCGCCGTCGTCTACGGGGCGCTGCTGCTCGACGAGGCGATCACGGCGGCGACGCTCGGCGGCCTGGCGCTGATCCTGGCGGGGTCGTGGCTGGCGGCGGAGGGGCGGCTGCCGGGACAGGCAGCGAGAGCGGCCCCGGAGCCGGTCGCCGACCCCCGCTGAGCATCACGCCCCCGCCCGCTCCCGCAACAGCCGCGCCGCCCTGTACCCGTCCCCGTGCAGCTCGCGCAGCTCCTCGAGCGTCCCGAGGGCGCGGCTCCAGCCCAGCCGCTCGCCCCAGGCCAGCGGGCCGAGGGGCCAGTTGAACCCGAGCTTCATCGCCGTGTCGATGTCCTCCGCCGACGCCACTCCCTCGCCGAGGGCGAAGCAGGCCTCGTTCGCGATCTGGGCGCCGATCCGCCCGAGGATCTCGGGCGCGCGCGGCCCCGCCGCGGCCTCGAGTTCGTCCTCGTCGAAGATCGGGCGCTCGGCCTCGAGCTCGGGGTCCGGCGCGCGGTGGGGCCCGTCGCCGCCGTAGTCGTAGAAGCCGCGGCCCGTCTTGCGCCCGAGACGCCCGGAGGCCACCATCCGCTGTTGGAGGGGGTGCGGGCGCCAGCGGGGCTCGCCGAAGGACTGCTCCCAGAACGACTGCGCGACCGCGAAGTTGACCTCGACGCCGATCAGGTCCATCAGCTCGAACGGCCCCATCCGGAAGCCCCCGCCGATGCGGCAGACCCGGTCGATCTCCTCGTGCTCCGCGACGCCCTCGCCCAGCATCCGCAGGGACTCCAGGGTGAAGGGGCGGGCGCAGCGGTTGGCGACGAACCCGATCGCGTCGCGGGCGCGGATCGGCGTGCGTCCCATCGCCTCGCCGGCCTCGGTCGCGGCCGCCAGCGCGTCCTCGGAGCTCTCGTCGCCGGCGACGATCTCGACCAGCTTCATCGCCGGCGGCGGGTTGAAGAAGTGCATCCCGACGATTCGCTCCGGGCGCTCGGCCTCGGCGGCGATCGCGGTGACCGAGAGCGACGAGGTGTTGGTGGCGAGGACGGCGCCGGGGTCGCAGATCGCCTCGAGGCCGGCGAACAGCTCGCGCTTCAGGTCGAGGCGCTCGGGGGCGGCCTCGATCACCAGCCGGCAGCCGCCGAGCGCCTCCATCCCGGGCGCCGCCCGGAGGCGGGCGATGGCGGACGCCGCCGCCTCGCCCGAGAGCCGGCCCTTCTCGGCCGACCGCTCCAGGCCCGCGCGTGCCCGCTCGAGGCCAGCCTCGAGCGCTGCGCCGTCGGAGTCGTGCAGCACGGCCTCCATCCCTCCCTGCGCCGCGATCTGCGCGATCCCCGCGCCCATCGTCCCGGAGCCGACGACGCCCACACGTTCGACGCTCGGGCGCGCCACGCCGGTCTAGCGCCCGCTGAAGTCGGGCTTGCGCTTCTCGAGGAAGGCCTGCATCGCCTCGACTCGGTCCTCGGTCGCCATCGCCACGCCGAACAGCCGGCGCTCGGCCTCGATCCCGGCCGTGAGCCCGGTCTCCTCGGCCGCGAGCACCGCCTCCTTGGCCAGCCTCGTCGCCAGAGGCGGGCGCCGGGCGACCACCTGCGCGAGCTCCATGGCGTCGGCGAGCCACTCGCCCTTCTTGGCGACGCGGTTGACGATTCCGAGCGTGAAGGCCTCGTAGGCGGTGAAGCGCCGCCCGGTCAGGACCAGCTCCATCGTGCGCTGCTTGCCGATCACCCGCGCGAGGCGCTGGGTCCCGCCGCCGCCGGGGATGATCGCCAGCGTGATCTCCGGCTGACCGAACTCGGCGTTCTCCGACGCGACGACCATGTCGCACGCCAGGGCGAGCTCGCAGCCACCGCCCAGCGCCCAACCCGAGACCGCCGCGATCAGCGGCTTGCGGATCGCGGCGACGCGCCGCCAGAACGACTCGCTGGGGGAGAGCTCGTCATTGATCGCGTGCTCCGAGAGCGCCTTGACGTCGGCGCCTGCCGCGAACGCCTCGTCGTTGCCGGCGATCACGATGCAGCCGACGTCGTCGTCGGCGTCGAAGCGCTCGAGCGCGTCGGCGAGCTCGCCGCGCAGGCCCGGGGACAGAGCGTTGCGCGCCTGCGGCCGGTTGAGGCGGCAGAGAGCGACCCGCCCGTCGGTGCTGGTCTCCACGAGCATGCGCTGACGATATTCCGATCGGGCGCCCGGCGGCTCGCCGCTCAGGATGCGCCGCGAGCTGCCGGCCGGCGGCCGCGGAGGCGCAGCAGGGCCTTGTCGGCCTCGATCGCCGCCAGGTACGCGAGGGCGATCCCGGTCACGAGCAGCCAGTGCCGGGCAGCGAGCGGCTCCAGGTCCATCACGTCCCGCGCCGCCGGCACCGCGACCAGCAGCACCTGGAGGGCGACTGTGAGCGCCACGGCCCCGACCAGCATCCGGTTGCCGAACACGCCGATCCGCGCGAGCGAGAAGCGCTCGGAGCGCATGGCGAAGGAGCCGGCCAGCTCAGCGAAGGCGATCGAGGTGAACAGGACGGTCTGCCAGGCATCGTCGCCCGAGTCCCAGAGCATGTAGGCGGGCACCCCCACGAGCACGGTCAGCGCGGCGCCGCGCGTCACGAGCGCGCGCCCGCGGTCGGCTCCCAGCAGGCTCTCCCCGCGCGGGGTCGGCGGCCGCTTCATCACGTCGGACTCGGGCGGCTCGACGGCGAATGCCATCGCCGGCAGCCCATCGGTGACGAGGTTCAGCCAGAGGATCTGCAGCGGCAGCAGGGGGATCGGCATTCCCACCAGGGGCCCGAGGACCATCACCGCGACCTCCGCGAGGTTGCCGCTGAGGATGTTGCGGATGAATTTGCGGATGTTGTCGAAGACGATCCGGCCCTCGCGGACGGCGCCGACGATCGTCGCGAAGTTGTCATCGCGCAGGACCATGTCCGCGGCGTCCTTGGTCACGTCGGTCCCCGTGATGCCCATCGCGACGCCGATGTCCGCCTGGGTCAGCGCCGGCGCGTCGTTGACGCCGTCGCCGGTCATCGCGACCACCTCTCCCTCGCGCCTCAGCACCTCGACGATGCGGATCTTGTCCTCGGGGGAGACCCGGGCGTAGACCCGCGTGTCCCTGGCGGCGCGTTCGAGCTCGTCGTCGCTGAGCCCCTCCAGCTGGCCGCCGGTGAGGGCGGTCGCGTCCTCACCGGCCAGGCCCAGGTCGCGGGCGATGGCCGTGGCCGTGAGCGGGTGATCGCCGGTGATCATCACCGCCCGCACACCGGCCTCGCGGCAGGTCGCGATCGCCTCGCGGGCTTCCGTGCGCGCTGGGTCGATCATCCCCTCGAGCCCGAGCAGGGTCAGCCCGGACTCGATCGCGGTGTCCTCCGGCACGTCGCCTCCCTTCGGCCAGACGCGCTGCGCGACCCCGAGCACGCGAACGCCGTTGCGCGCCAGCTTCTCGTCCGCGGCCAGGGCGCGCTCTCGCAGGCCTTCGTCGATGGGCACCTGCTCTCCGCCGACGTCCACGCTGTCGCAGCAGGCGAGCAGCCCCTCGAGCGCGCCCTTGGTGATGGCGACGCTGCCGCCCGGGGCCTCCAGGCTCTCTGCCCCGAAGACCTGGCGCAGCCCGGGCGGGATCGACCGCTCGCCCTCGGGCAGGCGGTGGATCGTGGTCATCCGCTTGCGCTCGGAGTCGAAGGGCACCTCCCCGACGCGCGGGAGGAAGCTCTCGAGCTCCCTCTTGTCCAGCCCGTGGCGGCGCGCGACGGCGACCAGCGCCGTCTCG
This sequence comes from Solirubrobacterales bacterium, assembly GCA_035703345.1. Classification (GTDB taxonomy): domain Bacteria; phylum Actinomycetota; class Thermoleophilia; order Solirubrobacterales; family 70-9; genus DASSYK01. The sequence continues at coordinate 7,696 of DASSYK010000171.1, read as the reverse complement.
GTCGGATCGCCGATCAGCTCGCCGTCCTCGGCCTGCCCCGTGTCGTTGCAGAGCGCGCCGCCGGCGAGCAGCATCCGCAGCGTCGGGTTGGCGCGCAGCTCCCCGGCCCCGATCGCCGCGTCGCCGTTTTCGTCGCTCAGCTCCCGCCGGTCGCCCGCCATGTCGAGCACGACCACCGTCATGCGGTTCTGGGTCAGCGTGCCGGTCTTGTCGGAGCAGATCGTGCTCACCGACCCGAGCGTCTCCACCGCGTACAGCCGCCTGATCAGCGCGTTTCGCCGCAGCATCCGCTGCGCCCCCAGCGCCAGGGTGATCGTGACCACGGCGGGCAGGCTCTCGGGGATCGCAGCCACCGCGAGGCTGACGGCGGTGAGCAGCAGCGTGTCCAGCTCCTCGCCCCGCAGGAGCCCGAGCCCGAACACGACCGCGACGATGACGCCGGCCGCGATCGCCAGCCCCCGCACCAGGTTGTTGAGCCGCCGCTGCAGCGGGGTCTCTTTGGACTCCGCCCCCGAGAGGAGGTCGGCGACCCGGCCGAACTCCGCCTGCCTGCCGGTCGCGGTGACCAGCAGCGTGCCGCGGCCGCCGGCGACGCTGGTGCCGGAGTAGGCCATGGAGGTCCGCTCGGCCAGCGGAGCGTCAGGGGCGACGGGCTCGGCGCCCTTGGAGGCCGCGACGGACTCCCCCGTCAGCACCGACTCATCCACGCTCAGGGTGTGCGCCTCGAGCAGGCGGCCGTCGGCGGGCACGTGGGATCCGGCCTCGAGCAGCACGACGTCGCCGGGGACGATCTCGCGGGTCTCCACCTGCGCGGGGCGGCCGTCGCGGAGGAGGTTCGCCTGGGGCACCGCCATCGCCTGCAGCGAGGCCATCGCCCGTTCGGCCCGGTACTCCTGGCGAAATCCGATCCAGGCGTTGAGGACGATGACGACGGCGATCGCGGCCGCCTCGGCGATGTCCCCGAGGGCCGCCGAGAGCACGGCGGCCGCACCCAGCAGCAGGATCATCGGGGAGGTCAGCTGCGCGATCATGATGCGCGCGGCGCTGGGCCCCTCGTCGCTCTCCAGCTCGTTCGGGCCGTGCTCGCGCAGCCTGTCAGTGACCTCCTTCTCGCTCAGCCCGCGAGAGGGGTCGGTGGCGAGCCCTGCGGCCACCTCGGAGGCGGCCAGCGAGTGGGCGAGCTGTGCTCCCGGTCCCTCCAGAGCGGCCAGCGTAACGGGGGCGCTCAGCCCGCCGCCGGGGGCACCAGCGCGTTGATCCCGGTCGCGTCCCGCCCGATGATCAGCTTCTGGATCTGCGAGGTTCCCTCGTAGAGGGTGGTGACCCGGGCATCGCGCAGGTAGCGCTCCACGGGGTAGTCGTCCACGTAGCCCGATCCGCCGTGCACCTGGATCGCCGAGTTGGCGCACTCGACCGCCGACTCGGTCGCATAGAGCTTCGCGATCGACGTCTCGACCGTGCTCGGCACGCCCCGGTCCTTGAGGTCGCCGGCGCGATAGACGAGCATCCGCGCCGCGTCGCGCTTCACGATCATCTCGGCGATCATCGCCTGCACGAGCTGGAAGCTCGCGATCGGCACGTCGAACTGCTTGCGCTCGGTGGCGTAGGCGACCGAGGCCTCGACGCAGCCGTCGCAGATCCCGACGCAGCCTGCGGCGACGCTGTAGCGGCCCTTGTCGAGCGCGCTCATGGCGACCTTGAAGCCGTCGCCGATCTCGCCGAGCATCGCCGAGTCGGGGACCTCGACGTCGTCGAGGGAGATCTCCGCGGTGTCCGAGGAGCGGAGGCCGAGCTTGCCGTGGATCTCCTGGGTGGCGAACCCGTCGCTCGAGGTCGGGACGAGGAAGCAGGCGAGGCCCTTGTGCTTCTTGTCGGGATCGGTCTGGGCGAAGATCAGGGCGACCTCGGCGACGTTGCCGAGCGAGATCCACATCTTGTTGCCGGAGATCAGCCAGCCCGAGTCCGTCTTGCGAGCGCGCGTCCGCAGGTTGGCGGCATCGGAGCCGGTGTCGGGCTCGGTCAGGCCGAAGCAGCCGAGCGCCTCGCCCGAGCAGAGGCGCGGCAGCCACTCCCGCTTCTGCTCCTCGGTGCCCCACTGCTCGATCGAGCCGCAGACGAGCGACGTCTGCACCGAGACCACGGTGCGGGCGGAGGAATCGGCGCGGCCGACCTGCTCGACGATCAGCGCGTAGCCGATGTAGTCGAGCCCGCGGCCGCCGTACTCCTCGGCGACCGGAGCGCCCAGGTAGCCGACCTCGCCGAGCTTGCTCGCGAGCTCGCGGTCGAAGCGGGCGGCGCGGTCGTTGTCGCGGACCCTGGGGATGATCTCCTTGTCGGCGAACTCGCGGGCCGACTCCGAGATCAGGCGCTGCTCGTCGCTCAGGGTGAAATCCATCAGGCTGTGGTCGAGGTCGAGGGTATCTCGGCGGCGAGGATCCTGGCGAAGGCGGCGATCGCCCCCTCGGTGTGGGGGCCGGGGGCGGCCGGCAGCTTGCGCCCGTCGACCGCGCTCACCGGCTGGACCTCGCGCGTCGTCGAGGCGAGGAAGGCCTCCTGGGCGCCGACCAGGTCCTCGAGCGGGTACTCGCCCTCCTCGACGTCGAGCGCGGCCACGAGCCGGTTGCGCGTGATCGAGGCGAGGATGCCGGCGTCCACGTGCGGGGTGCGGAGCACGCCGTCGGCCCCCGCCCAGAACACGGTCGAGGTGGGCGCCTCGAGCACGATGCCGTCGGGCCGGACGAGGATCGCCTCGTCGGCGCCCTGGGACGCCGCCAGGCGCGTCGCCTGCATGTTCGCGGCGTACGAGAGGGACTTGACGCCGGTGAGAATGATGGTCGGGTTGTAGTCGACCGCCGCGAGCGACACGGTCTCGGAGTGCTCGGGGACCGGCTCGGTGAAGGCGAGGCGGCGCCCGCCGCGGGTCAAGATCAGGCGGAGCTGGCCGTCCTCTGAGCCGAACTCGCCCAGGAGGGCGTCGATCTCGCCCTCGAGCGGATCGCGCGCGACCGGGAGGTCGATCGCCGCCGCCGAGCGTCCGAGGCGGTCGAGGTGCTCGTCGAGGGCGAAGGGCCGCCCCCCGTAGAGGCGGATGACCTCGAAGACGCCGTCCCCGCGGCGCAGGCCGTCGTCCCCCGGCGGAACCCGGGCGTCAGCGGTGGCGGTGATCACGCCGTCCACGCTCGTGAGCTCCTTCGCGGGCACGGGGGCGAGGCTATCGGAGCCGGAGCGCAGGGAGCGCCCGTCGAGGCGGAAGCTGGCGCAGGACGCAGCGTCAGGCGGCCGGGGCCTCGACCACGGTCGCCACGCCCTGGCCCACGCCGACGCAGAGGCTGGCGATCCCATAGCGCCCGCCGCGCCGCCGCAGCTCCCAGACGAGCGTCGTCATCAGGCGCGCGCCCGAGCAGCCGAGCGGGTGGCCGAGCGCGATCGCGCCGCCGTTGACGTTGAGGCGCTGCTCGTCGATCCCGAGCTCGCGCGCGCAGGCGAGCACCTGGGCCGCGAAGGCCTCGTTGATCTCGATCAGGTCGATCTGGTCCAGCTCGAGCCCGGCCTGGTCGAGCGCCTTGCGGATCGCCGGCACCGGTCCGATGCCCATGTAGGCGGGGTCGACGCCGGCGACGCCGACGGCGCGGATGCGGGCGAGGGGCTCGCGGCCCAGCTCGGCCGCCTTCTCCTCGGACGTCAGCACGAGGCAGGCCGCCCCGTCGTTGAGCGTGGAGGAGTTCCCGGCCGTGACGGTGCCGCCCTCGCGGAACGCGGGCTTCAGCTTCGCGAGCTGATCGAGCGAGGTGTCGGGGCGGAGGCCCTCGTCGCGGGCGAACAGGGTCGGCTCGTCGCGCGGGCTCGCCGGCGGCACCTCGATCGGAGCGATCTGCTCGCGGAACCAGCCCTCCTCGCGGGCCTCGACGGCGCGCCGGTGGCTGCGGAGGGCGAAGGCGTCCTGGTCCTCCCGCGAGACCCCGTACCGCTCGGCGACGTTCTCGCCGGTCTCGCCCATGGCCTCGGTGGAGTGGCGCTCGGCCATGCGGGGATTGATCATCCGCCAGCCGAGGGTCGTGTCGTACATGGTCCGCTCGCCCCGCGGCAGGCCGCTTTCGGGCTTCAGGAGCACCCAGGGCGCGCGGCTCATCGACTCGACGCCGCCGGCGAGGTAGACCTCGCCCTCGCCCAGGCGGAGCGCGCGCGAGGCCTGGTTGACGGCCTCGAGGCCCGACGCGCAGAGGCGGTTGACGGTGACCCCGGGAACCTCGACGGGGAGGCCGGCGAGCAGCGAGGCCATCCTCGCGACGTCGCGGTTGTCCTCTCCGGACTGGTTGGCGGCGCCCATGTAGACGTCCGTGACCTCGGCTGGGTCGATCCCCGAGCGCTCGACCGCGGCCGCGACCACGTGCGCCGCCAGGTCGTCTGGGCGGACCCGCGAGAGCGCGCCGCGGTAGGCCCCCATCGGGGTCCGGACCGCGTCGATGATCACCGCCTCGGGCACGCCGGGGAATCTAGCCTCCCCGCGCCGGTACCCTGCGCCTCCGGGTAATGCTGTTCATCGGCCTGACGCTCGCGCTGCTCGTCGTCCTCGTCCTGATCATGGTCGGGCTGGCGCGCGCCTTCGAGGACCGCGGCGCGGCCGACCTGCTCGACTGGAGACCCACCCGCTCGCCCGAGGTCGAGGCGCAGAACGAGCTCGACGACGTGCGCCAGATGATCGAGGCGCAGAACGCGCTGCGGCGCAAGCGCGGTGTGGCCGAGATCAGCGAGGCGGACGTGCAGCGCCAGGCGATGGAGGACCAGCGGATGCGAGCGCGCGGGACCGGGCCCTTCGCCCAGGGGGGAGGGGACGGCGACAAGGCCGCCGAGGAGCCCCCGCCTCCCAGCGAGCCCCCGAAGCGCACCTAGCCGGTGGCGCGCGCGCTGATCGTCGGCTGCGGCTGCCACGGCCGCGGGCTGGGGGCAGAGCTGCGCTCGCGCGGCTGGCAGGTCCGTGGGACCAGCCGGGGCGCGGGCATCGACGCGATCGAGGCCGCCGGCCTGGAGGCGGCCGTGGCCGACCCGGACCGTCCCGGCACCGTGCTCGAGCTCTGCGGCGACGCGGCGGTCGTCGTCTGGCTGCTCGGCTCGGCGTCCGGGGACGCCGAAGCCGTCAGCGCGATACACGGCTCGCGGCTGGAGCGACTGCTCGAGAAGCTCGTCGACACGCCGGTCCGCGGCTTCGTCTACGAGGCGGCCGGATCGGCGCCCGGGAAGGACCTGGCCGCCGGTCGCCGCGCGGTCGAAGCGGCGGGGGCGCGCTGGTCGATCCCGGTCGCGGTGCTGGAGCGCGAGCGCGCGGTGGAGGGTTGGCCGGCCGAGGCGACCGGGCTGGCGGAGGGGGTGCTGGCGCGGCCCTAGGCGGGGGCCGGGCGCGAGCCGGCGGCCCTGCCGCGCCGCGGCCCGTCTAATTGGGTAAAGTCGGATCAGGATTCAGCTAATAACGGAAAGGCAAGAGAGAGATGGCGGACTACGCGAAGGACGTATTGGTCGAGACCGATTGGGTCGCCGAGCACCTCGAGGATGACGACATCCGCATCGTCGAGGTCGACGAGAACCCGGCGCTGTACGCCGAGGCCCACATCCCCGGCGCGATCGGCTTCGACTGGAAGGCCGACCTGCAGGACCAGGTCCGGCGCGACTTCCTCGGGCCGAAGGAGTTCGGCGAGCTGATGGGCAGCCGCGGGATCTCCAACGACCACACGGTCGTGCTCTACGGCGACCGCAACAACTGGTTCGCCGCGTACACCTACTGGTACTTCCGCTACTACGGCCACGACAAGGTCAAGCTGATCAACGGCCCCCGGGAGAAGTGGATCTCCGAGGAGCGCGAGACGAGCACCGACGCGCCGTCATACCCCGCCGCCGAGTTCACGGCGACCGAGGGCGACCCGGCCCTTCGCGCCAAGCGCGAGGAGGTCATCGCCGCGTTGAGCTCCGACACGCGCCTCGTCGACGTGCGCAGCCCGCAGGAGTTCTCCGGCGAGCTGATCGCGATGGCCGGCTATGAGCAGGAGGGGGCACAGCGCGGCGGCCACATCCCCGGCGCCGCCTCGGTCCCGTGGGCCCAGGCCGTCCGGGAGGACGGGACCTTCAAGTCGGCCGACGAGCTCCGCCAGCTCTACACCGACAAGGGCGTGATCGAGGGCGACAAGCCGATCGTGGCGTACTGCCGGATCGGCGAGCGCTCGGCCCACACCTGGTTCGTCCTCTCCGAGCTGCTCGGCCTCGACGACGTCAAGAACTACGACGGCTCCTGGACCGAGTGGGGCAACCTGGTCGACGTGCCGATCGAGAAGGACGTCTGACCTCTACGGCCGACCCCGGGCGCGGAGTCGCTCCGCGCCCGGGGCTCACTTCACCACGAGGTACTTGACGTGGGTGACGCCCGGCGCCTCGATCGCGCGCAGCTGCTCGAGCTCCAGGTCGCCGACGTTCTCCAGCAGCCGTTCACCGGCCCCGAGGACGACCGGGGTGATGTGGAGGTCGAACTCGTCGACGAGCCCCGCGGCTAGGTACTGCTGGACCGCGCTGGCGCCGCCTCCGATCAGGACGTCCTGCTCGCCGGCGTCCGCCCGCGCACGCTCGAGCGCGGATTCGATCCCGTCGGTGACGAAGTGGAAGGTCGTGCCGCCCTGCATCTCCAGGGGCTCCCGCTGGTGGTGGGTGAGGACGTAGATCGGGCAGTGGAACGGCGGGTCCTCGCCCCACCAGCCGTTCCAGGGGTGGTCCTCGTCCCAGGGGCCCGGGCCGCCGCCGAACATGTTGCGGCCCATGATCCCGGCGCCGACGTTGCCCTGGACCTCCTCGATCACGTCGTTGCTCGGCCCCGTGTCGCCGCCCGCCCTGCCGTGCGGGCGGCGCCACGCCTCGAGTTTCAAGGCCCACTCGTGCAGCTGCGTCCCGCCGACGCCCAGCGGGTCCTTCTCGCTCTGGTCCGGGCCGGCGGCATAGCCGTCGAGCGAGATGGCGAGCTGGAATCTGACCTTGCTCATCGGGGCTCCTTCGAGTGTGGCGGCCCGAGCCGCCGGTTTGCATTTCGGTAATGCGGACCCGCGCGCGGCCGAGAACTCATCGGTGGTCGCCGAGCCGCTCCAGCAGCAGCCCGAGGATGCGGGCCGTCGCCCCCCAGATCAGGTCCTTCTCGCCGACGAGGTAGGTGTCGGTGCGTATCGGGAGGCCGCGGCGGACGAGGCGGCGCTTGTCGTAGCCGGCCCGCAGCTCGTCGAGCGAGGCGACGATCACGCTCTCGACCTCGCTCGGATTCGGGGTGAAGCTGAGTCCCTGCTCGATCTCGGCGACGAAGGGATAGACCTTGTAGGAGGTGACGAAGGTCCCGACCGGTGGCAGGGCGCCGACGATCTCGACGCGGCCGCGGTGCAACCCGATCTCCTCCTCGGCCTCGCGGACCGCCGTCTCGACCAGCGCCTCGCCGGGATCCCGGCGGCCGCCGGGAAAGGAGATCTCTCCGGCGTGGCGGCTCAGGTCGTGGCGGCGCTCGGTGAAGACGAGGCCGGGGCTGTCGGGCCAGCCGTGCATCGGGATCAGCACCGCGGCCTCGGTGCGCCCGCCGGGCGCGTCCATCCCGGCGGCCTCCTCGGGGCTGAGGAGCAGGTCCGAGAGCTTGGTCACGGGCTCAGATGATGACCTGAACGGTGCCGCCGTCCACGCTCCA
>DASSYK010000129.1:0-13515 GCA_035703345.1 Solirubrobacterales bacterium | reverse complement strand
GAGCCGCAGATCCCGCAGAAGGCGACGTCGACCGCGACCTCGCCCCCGCCCGGCTCGGGATCGGGCAACTCGACCTCGGCGAGGCCGCGCTCCCCGGTCACCTCGAGCGCCCGCATCGCGGCGGACTCTAACCCGAGCGGGCGTGTCCGGCGATCAGCCCGCCGCGGTCCGCCGCCGAGGACGCGGAGGGATCAGCACCACTACCGTCTGCTTCGGCGATCACCGCCACCACCAGGCACAGGAAGGGAACCGGCGTGATGAAAGAGGGAAGTGCGAGCCGGGCGGCCGGGTTCGCCGCCAACGGAATCGAGGTTCAGGGCCTCGCCCGCGAGTTCAAGGGCGGGGTGCGCGCCGTCGACGGGATCGACCTCCGGGTCAGCCCCGGCGAGATCTACGGCTTTCTCGGCCCGAACGGCGCAGGCAAGTCCACGACCGTCTTGATGCTGACCACCCTGCTGCCGTCCACCGCGGGCAGCGCCAGGGTCGCCGGATACGACGTGGCCACCCAGGGGGCCCTGGTGCGCGACGCGATCGGCGCCGCGCTCCAGGAGGCGGCGCTCGACCCGCAGCTCACCGCCTGGGAGCACATCCGCCTCCAGGGTGCGCTGCACGGGATGTCCAAGGCCGAGCGCACCAAGCGCGGCGAGGAGCTGATCGAGCGGGTCGGGCTGACCGAGGCAGCCGGCCGCAAGGTCGGCGGCTACTCAGGCGGGATGAAGCGGCGCCTCGACCTGGCGCTGGCGCTCCTGCACGGCCCGCGCCTGCTCTTCCTCGACGAGCCCACCACCGGCCTCGACATCCAGAGCCGCGCCGCGCTCTGGGACGAGGTCGCTCACCTCTCGCGCGACGAGGGGGTCACCGTCTTCCTCACCACCCAGTACCTCGAGGAGGCTGACCAGCTCGCCGACCGCATCGGGATCATCGACCGCGGCAAGATCGTCGCCGAGGGCACTCCGGCCAAGCTGAAGGCGGAGGTCGGGCGGCCGACCGTCGAGGTCACCCCCGCCGACCCGGCGGAGCGCGAGCGCACCGCCGAGCAGCTGGCGGGCTTCGGCGAGCTCGTGCCGGGGACGCCGAACGGCGCCGCCGTCAGGCTCGCCGACGGCGCCGAGGAGCTCGCCGACATCGTCCGCGCCTTCGACAACGCCGGAGTCCGTATCGCGAACCTGGAGCTGCACGCAGCCAGCCTCAACGACGTCTTCCTGGCGAAGACGGGGCGCTCGCTCGAGGGCGCCCAGGCCGAAGCGGCCGCCGAGGGAGACACGGGCGAGCACCCGGTCGGGGCGGGGGCCTCAGCGTGACGCAGGTCAGGGAATTGGCGCGGCGCTCCGTGCTGCGCACGATGCGCCAGCCGGCGATGATCGTGCCGGCGACGCTGTTCCCGCTGATCCTGCTGGCGATCAACTCCGCGGGCCTGGACTCGGCGACGGAGCTGCCGGGCTTCCCCACCGACTCCTACCTGACCTTCGCCCTCGCGTTCGCCTTCATGCAGGGCGGCGTGTTCGCGGTGATCGGGACGGGCCAGAACCTGGCCGAGGACACGCAGAGCGGCTTCTTCAACCGTCTGCAGCTCACCCCGATCCGGGCTTCCGCCCTGGTCGCCGGGCAGCTCGCGGGCACCCTCGCGCTCGGGACCTTCCAGGCCACGACCTACATCACGGTCGGCCTCGCGGCCGGCGGGCACGTGGAGGCCGGGATCCCGGGCGCCGTCGTGCTGATCGCGCTGGCGACGGTGATCACGCTCGCCTTCGGCTCGATCGGTCTGATCGCCGGGATGCGGGCCAGCTCACCCGAGAACGTCCAGGGGCTCTTCCCCGTGATCTTCGTCTTCCTCTTCATGAGCTCGATGGCGATGCCGCGCAACCTGATCGAGAACGACTGGTTCCGCACGATCGCCACCTACAACCCGGTCAGCTACATGATCGAGGGCCTCCGCAGCCTCCTCATCACCGGCTGGGACGCGGAGGCGCTCGCGCTCGGGTTCGGCTGCGCGCTGGCGATCCTCGCGGTCGCCCTGACCGTGGCCTCGCGCTCCCTGGCCGAGAGGATGGCGCGAACGTGATCGGGCGCTACCTCTCCGTCGCGGGGGCGGTCGCGCGCCGCCTGCTCTCGATCTTCATTTCCAGCCCGGCGCTGTTCCTGCCGCCGCTGCTGATGCCTCTGTTCTTCTTCGTCGCGTTCGCCGGCGGCCTCTCGGCGATCGACCAGGCCCCGGGCTTCGACTACCCGGCCGGGTACACGACCTTCGAGTTCGGCTTCGTGCTGATGCAGGCCGCGGCGTTTGGCGGCGTCTTCACCGGCTTCTCGATCGCGGCCGACTTCCAGTTCGGCTTCGCGAAGCGGCTGCTGCTGGCGACGCCCAACCGCAGCGCGCTGCTCCTCGGCTACGGGATCGTGGCCGTGGTGCGCGCCGCGATCACCATCGCGGTGATCACCGTCGTCGGGCTGATCGCCGGGATGGAGATCCTCGGGAACGGCATCGACGTGATCGGGCTCTACGGGCTCGCGCTGCTGGTGAACGTCGCCGGCGCGCTGTTCGCCGCGGGAATCGCGCTGCGCTTCCGCAGCCTCCAGGCGACGCCGCTGATGATGGTCCCAACCTTCCTCTTCCTGATGGTCGCGCCGGTCTACGTCCCGCGCGAGCTGCTGACCGGCTGGGTCGAGGCCGTCTCGCGGTTCGACCCGGCGACCCCGGTCATGGAGGCGATCCGGGACCTGCTCGCCGGCCAACCCGCGGACTTCCTCGGGGCGCTCGCGGTGATCCTGGGCCTGGTCGCCCTGCTCGGCGCCTTCGCCATCCGCGGCCTGCGCAAGGCCGAGGCGGCGGGGTAGCCGGCAGGTCCTCGCTCAGCGGCCCCCGGCCCCGCGAGCCGCGATGCGGCGATCGGCGCGCCGCTTCGCCCCTTCGCTGAGCAGCGGGCCGAGCGTCCCGCGGCGATCTGCGACGAAGCGGTAGGCGTGGTCCAGCGGCCCGGGGATCCGCTCGGCCACGTCGGCGAGGGGCCGGCCGCCCGGCAGCTCGCGCAGAAGGGGAGCGAGTCCCCGGCCCGCGGAGCTGACCCTGCCGTCCTCGTCCACCAGGTGCCAGGAGGCCATCCGCGCCTCGCCGGGCATACCGGCCAGCAGCCGCTCGGCCTCGGGGTCCTGAAGCGCGAGCGGCCGCACGTTGCGGCCGCTATCCCAGGCGAGAACCTTGGCGACGCACCAGCGGCAGAAGCCGCAGTCGCGGTCGTAGAGCAGCGTGGTCATCGGCGGTAGTCTGACCCCGTGAGCCCCGGGGAGCAGGCCGCGGACCTCTTCGAGGAGATCGTCGATGCGCTCGAGGCGATCAACGGCACGCACCCCGGCTTCCGGCGCGTCCACGCGAAGGGGACGGTCTGCGAGGGCAGCTTCCTGCCGACGATCGAGGCCTCGTCGCTCTGCAGGGCCCGCCACTTCCAGCAGCCGGCGCCCGCGACCGTCCGCCTCTCGAACGCGAGCGGCAACCCCCACACCTCCGACGCCAACCCGCTGGCCGGGCGCGGGATGGCCGTCAAGCTGCGCCCGCCCGGCGGCGAGGAGACCGACATCGTCTCGGTGCCGCTGCCCGTCTTCATGGTGCGCACTCCCGAGGACTTCCTCGCCTTCACGCGGGCGCGCATTCCCGATCCCGAGACGGGGCAACCGGATCTCGAGCGCCTCGGCGGCTTCGTGGCCCAGCATCCCGAGACGGCCCGGGCGCTGCTGATCGGCCTCCCCTCCCTCGCCCCCACCACCAGCTTCGCCACATCCGAGTACAACGCGCTGCACGCCTTCCGCCTCGTCGGCTCGGACGGCGAGGGACGCTGGGGCCGCTACCACTGGCACCCGGAGGCCGGCGTCGAGACCCTGAGCGAGGAGGAGCGCGGGGCCGCCGGGCGCGACTACCTCCAGGAGGAGATCCGCGAGCGGCTCGCCTCCGGCCCGGCGCGCTTCCGTCTCGACTTCAGGCTCGCCGCCGAGGGAGACCCGCTCGAGGACCCGACCGAGCCCTGGGAGGGCGAGCGCGAGGTGGTCACGCTCGGGGAGCTCGAGCTGACATCCGTGGTCGAGGACCCCGAGACGCCGGCGGACCCGCTGGTCTTCGACCCGATGCGGCTCGCCGAAGGCATCGAGCCCTCCGCGGATCCCATCCTCGCCGCGCGCCCGAAGGCCTACTCGGTCTCGATCGCGCGCCGCTGCGCCGGCTAGTCCGGGTAGCGCACCCGGAAGATCGGGTGCAGGTGCGCGATCTCCTGGATCTGGGCGTCGCTCGGGTCCTTCGGCAGCTCGAAGAAGGTCCCGACCTCCCAGGCCCACTTGTCGAGGTAGGCCTTGAGGATCGGCAGCTTCTCGGAGTCGGGGACCTCCTCGCCGCGGAAGCGCCGGGTGGTGCGGCCGAGCTTCAGCTCGCCCTCGCCGGCCGCGCGCAGGTTCCGCACCCACTGGGTCGTCCCGCGCGGGGAGACGAGATAGGTGTGGCCGGCGATCTCGAGCGGATTGACCGGGGTCGTCCGCGGCTCGCCGCTCGTGCGGCCGGCGACCGTGAGCGTCCGCGAACCGGCCAGCGAGATGCCGGCCTTCGCCAGCAGGGCGACCGCCCGGTTGAACACGTGCTTCGTGAAGAAGCCCGGCTCGGTGTACTTGGTCTCCCGGGCGGCCACGCTTCCAGGCTAACCGAGGGCGCCTCGTACCGAGAACCGGGTGAGTGGCTGACGGGGGTTTCCGCCGGTGCGAGCCGGGTAGCAGGACCGCAATGACCACTGTGCTGATCATCATCATCGCCGTCCTGGTCATCGCCGGGCTGCTCTACCTCGGGCGCCGCCGCTCGGAGCGGGTGCGCCACGAGCGCGAGCTGCACCGCGAGAAGCTCGCGGCCGAGGCCCGGGGTCACCGCGAGATGGCGGACGACCACGGGCAGAAGGCCGGCGAGCTTCGCGAGGCCGCCGAGCGCGAGGAGCGCCGCGCCGAGCGGCACGCCGTGCGCGCCCGCCAGGTCGAGCCGACCGACGACGAGTAGCCGCGGGCACACGCGCGGCTAGGGTTCGGCGGGTGACCCTGCCGGAGCTCCGCGACCGCCTCGGCGAGATCCACGATCTCGGCCGCGCCGCGGCGCTGCTCGCCTGGGACGAGCGCACGATGATGCCGCCGGGCGGCGCCGAGTCCCGCGCGCAGCAGCTCGCGACGCTGGCGAAGGTGCGCCACGAGATGTTCAGCGAAGACCGCGTCGGCGAGCTGATCGAGGAGGCCCGAGGCGAGCTGGACGGCGCGGCCGAGCCGGGCGAGAGCATCGACGCCGACCTGATCCGCGTCGTCGCCCGGGACTGGGCCAAGGCGCGACGGGTGCCCTCGTCGCTGCGCGCCGAGATGGCGAGCGCGGCGGTCACCGCCGAGCGGGCGTGGGTGGACGCGAAGCGCGACTCCGACTTCGCGGCGCTCCTCCCCCACCTCGAGCGGAACTTCGAGCTCGCCCGGGAGTTCGGCCGCTGCTACGAGGGTTTCCCGGGCTTCGAGCACCCCTACGACCCGCTCCTCGACGAGTACGAGCCCGAGACCTCGACCGCGCAGATGCGCGCCCTGCTCGCCGAGCTGCGCGAGGGCCTGGTGCCGCTGGTGGCCGAGGCGACCGCAGGCGGCCCGCCCGTGCCCGACCCCTTCCGCGGCGAGTTCGACGCCGACGCCCAGAGGGCGCTGCTGCGCGAGATGCTCGCCGAGCTGCCGTTCCCCGAGGGCTCGTACCGCATCGACCCCACCGACCATCCGTTCGCGATCTCGATCGGCCGCGACGACGTACGGCTGACCACGCGCTACGAGCCGGGCGACCTGGCGATGGCCCTGTTCAGCGGCCTGCACGAGGCGGGCCACGGGCTCTACGAGCTGGGCGTCGACCCGGCTCTGGCGCGGACGCCACTGGCGAAGCCGCGCTCGCTGGGGTTGCACGAGTCCCAGAGCCGGCTCTGGGAGAACTGGGTCGGGCGCAGCCGCCCTTACCTGGAGCGCCTCCTCCCCAGGCTCGCCGCGCGCTTCCCCGAGCGGTTCGGAGGGATGTCGGCGAACGAGCTCTACGCCGCCGCAAACCGGGTCGAGCGGTCGCTGATCCGGATCGAGGCCGACGAGCTCACCTACAACCTCCACATCCTGATCCGCTTCGAGCTCGAGCTGGGGCTGTTCGACGGGACCATCGGGCTCGCCGATCTGCCCCAGGCGTGGAACGCGCGCTACCGCGACTACCTCGGCCTCGAGGTGCCCGACGACGCCCGCGGCGTGCTCCAGGACGTCCACTGGGCGGGCGGCGCCTTCGGCTACTTCCCGACCTACAGCCTCGGCAACGTGATCGCTGGGCAGCTCTGGGAGGCGGCGGCGCGCGACGTCGGCGACCTGGCCGAGCGGATCGGCGCCGGGGACCTGGCGCCGCTGGGCGAGTGGCTGCGCGAGCACGTCCACCGGCACGGGCGGCGGCTCGGCCCGGCCGAGGTGCTGGAGCGCGCGGGCTGCGGCGAGCTCTCGGTCGAGCCGCTGCTCGGCCATCTGCGCGAGCGGGTCGCCGCACTCGCCTGAGGCGTACTCTTCGTTTGGTGGGGGAAGGGCTTCGCGCTCCCCCCTGTGCGAAAACGAAAGCGACGAAGGGGTAAACAAGGGCCGCGATGACGGGTTCCGGAACAGATGTGTACAGCGGCTGGACCCATGCCGGCGGGCAGCGGGTCTGGGTTCGCGTGCCCGCGGAGCTGAAGCGCCGCGCCAACGGCAACGGCGGCCCGATGCACCCCGGCGAGCGCTGGTGGCGCGCCAGCTCCTACCACGCCCTCAACGGCCACGGCCCGATCGAAGCCGGCGAGGAGCCGGCCCCGATCGTGCTCGTCCACCCGATCGGCATGTCCAGCCGCGCGATGGTGCCGCTGCTGCGTGCTCTCGGCCCCGAGCGCGAGGTCTTCGCCCCCGACCTGCCGGGCTTCGGCCTGAGCGACGCGCCGCCGAAGCCCCTCGGGGTCCCCGGGCTGGCCACCGCGCTGCGCCGCTGGATGATCGACAACCAGGTCGCACCCGCGACGGTCGTCGCCGCCTCGCTCGGATCGCAGGTGGCGGTCGAGCTGGCCGCGCGCAACCCCGCCCTGGTCGAGCGCCTCGTCCTCGTCGGCCCCCCTCTCCCCTCCGCCGCCAAGCGGCCCCACCGCATCGCGCGGCGCGTCACCCGGGCCGCGGTGGGCAGCTCGCCGCGGATGGCGCCGGCGCTGCTGCGGGACCGCCTCGACGCGCCGCCGTGGCGGCTGCGACGGGAGCTGCGCCTCGTGCTGGCCTACGACCTCGAGCAGCACCTGCCGGAGGTCGAGGCGCCGACCCTGGTGGTGCGCGGCGAGCGGGACAAGATCGCGACGGCGGAGGCCGCGAAGCGGATCACCAGGCTGCTGCCGCGCGCCCGGTCGGCCACGCTGGAGCACGCCGGGCACATCCCGGGGCCCCGGAGCGCGCGCCACCTGGCCGGCCTGATCGAGAGCTTCGTCGCCGAGGATCCGCCGCCGCTGAAGAGACGTGGGGTCCGGGGAGCGCCGCGGCCGCGCTCGCGCTGGTTCGTCGACGGCATGAACATGATCGGCTCGGTTCCCGACGGATGGTGGCGCGACCGCGAGCAGGCCTGGCGGCGGCTGCACGGCGAGCTGGAGGACTACGCGCGTGCGAGCGGGGACCACGTGTACCTGTTCCTCGACGGGCGTCGCCCGTGGGACTGGCACGAGGACGGCCTCGTCGAGACCGCCTTCGCGCACGGCGGGCCGGACGCGGCGGACCATGCCGTGGCGGCGCGCGTGGCGGCGGACCCCAACCCGGGGGCCGTGCGCGTGGTCACGAGCGACCGCAAGCTGGCCCAGCGCGTGCGCGAGCTCGGAGCCAAGGTGACCTCGGCCGGGACGTTCCGCCGCTCGCTGGAAGCGCGCCTGCAGCGATGAGGATCGAGCGGCACGCGACCCTGATCCGGGTCGGGCTCGGCTATCTCACCCTCCAGATCGGACTGGTGGCGGCGATGATCCTGATCGCCCCGCGCGCCTTCTACGACGACTTCCCCGCGGGCCCCTCGGCGTGGGTGTCGGTCCTGCCCCCGTACAACGAGCACCTGATCCGCGACTTCGGCTCGGCGGGACTCGGGCTCGCCGTGGTCGCCGGCCTGGCCGCGATCTGGATGGACCGCCGCCTCGTGCAGGCCGCCTGCATCGCGCTCTTCGCAGGCTCGCTCCCCCACGCCATCTACCACGCGACCGAGACCGGGGCGCTCGACGCGGGCGACAACGTCGCCACCCTGTTCGCGCTCTTCCTCCAGGCGCTGCTGCCGCTGGCGCTCCTGTGGCTGGCCACCGGCGCGCGCCAGCGGCCGGCGACCGGTTCAGTAGTTGCCGGAGATCAGGTCCCAGGCGCGGCGTAGCTTCCGGTTCAGCGCCGACTCGGTCCCCTCGCCCGGCTCCGCGCCCATCGACGCGGGGTTCTCGCTCGGCTCCGGCAGGCCCTCGGCCCCGGCGCCGTCCAGCTTCAGCACGACCCCGCGCTCGTAGATCTCCTCGACGTGCTCGCCGTCGACGAAGCGGTGCCCGCCCGGCAGGACGCTGCGGTCGAGCACGATGCCGTCGAAGATGTCCTCCTCCTCGGCGGCCAGCACGTGCTCGACCGTCCCCAGCGGCTCGCCGTCGCTCGAGTAGACGGGCGCCCCGCGCTCGAGCGTGAGGTACGAGCCCGGCTGTCCCAGATCCTCCACCGGCGCGAGGCTAGCGGAGGCCGGGGCGGCGATAGGGTGCCTGCAGTGGACGCGGGGGGCGCCAACGCGATCGAGGTCCGCGGCCTGGTGAAGCGCTACGGCCGCTTTCAGGCCCTCCACGGGATCGACCTCGATGTCCACGCCGGCGAGGCCTTCGGCTTCATCGGCCCCAACGGCGCCGGCAAGACGACGGTGATCCGGATCCTGCTGGACCTGCTGCGCCCGAGCGAGGGCGAGGTGAGGGTGTTCGGCCTGGACTCGCGCGCCGACACTCGCCGGATCCACGCCCGGCTCGGCTACGTCCCGGGCGACCTGACCCTCTGGGAGAAGATGACCGGTCGCGACGTGCTCGAGTTCCTCGCCAACATGCGCGGCGGGGCCGGGGCCGAGCGGATCGAGCCGCTCGCCGAGCGGCTCAACCTGACCCTCGACCGCCGGATCAAGGAGCTCTCCAGGGGCAACCGGGAGAAGGTGGGCCTGATCCAGGCATTCATGCACGAGCCCGACCTGCTGGTGCTCGACGAGCCGACCAGCGGGCTCGACCCGCTCGTCCAGCACGAGGTCTTCGCCATGGTGGACGCCGCCACCGAGCGCGGCGCGACGGTCTTCTTCAGCTCGCACTACCTGAACGAGGTCGAGCGGATCGCCGACCGCGTCGGGCTGATCCGCGAGGGACGGATGCTCACGGTGGACACGGTCGCGGGGCTCAAGCGACGGGCCAAGCGCCGCGTGGACGTGACCTTCACGGAGCCGGTGGACCCCGCCCCCCTGGAGGCGCTGCGGGGCGCCGGCGACGTCCGCGCCGCGCCGAACCGCGTCGAGCTGACCTTCACCGGCGAGATGGCCGAGCTGATCGCGGCCCTGGCCGAGATGCCCGTCGAGGTCCTGACGACCCCCGAGCCCGACCTCGAGGAGGTCTTCCTCGGGCTCTATGGAGGCGGCGGCGATGCTGCGTAACGCCGGCGGCAAGACGCTCTTCGAACAGCGCCGCCCGCTGCTGTGGTGGTCGCTGGGGGTCGTCGCGATGGTGCTGATCATCGTCGCCTACTACCCCTCGGTCCGCAACGACCAGAGCCTCACCGACTTCATGGAGAGCCTGCCCGAGGCGGCCCAGGCGTTCTCCGGCGGGGTCGGGATCGACTTCTCGTCCCCGGAGGGGTGGGCGAACAGCCAGTTCTTCGCCAACGTCGGACCGCTGATCTTCATCCTCTACGGCGTGATCCTCGGGGCCGGGGCCATCGGCCGCGAGGAGGACCGCGGCACCGCGGAGCTGCTGCTCACGATGCCCGTCGCCCGGCGCCGGATCGTGATCGAGAAGGCGCTTGCCTTCGTCGCGCTCCTGATCGCGCTCGGGCTCGTCCTCTTCGTCTCGCTGCTGTTCGGCGCGAGGGCGTTCGACATGGAGCTCGGCGCAGGCGACGTGCTCGCCGCCTCGGTCCAGAGCATCCTGCTGGGCGCCACCTTCGCCTCCCTCGCGCTGGCGATCAGCTGCGCGCTCGGGCCGCGGGGGCACGCCGCCGCCATCTCGGGCGCGGTCGCCTTCGCCTCCTTCATCCTCTACTCGCTGGCGCCGGTCGTCGAGAGCCTTGACAAGGTGCAGAAGGCCTCGCCGTTCTACTGGTACCAGGCCGACGACCCGGTGGCCAACGGCTTCAACCTCGGCCACACCGGGGTGCTGATCGCGGCGACGGCGGTGCTGGTCGCGCTCGCGGTCTGGCTCTTCGACCGCCGCGACGTGCAGGTCGCCTGAGCGTCGTCGGGCCCTACTCGCAGAACTGGATCTCGCCGCCCTGGATCTCGGCGATCTTGCCCCTGCGGATGTCGAAGAGCAGCGTGCGGGTGGGGCCGTCGCGGACCCACCAGAACCCGAGCGTCTCGGTGGGCTCGCCGAGCGGCACCGCCTCGAGCCGCTCGCCCCAGCTGTCCTGCAGGGCGGCGAAGAAGTCGCCGACGCGGTCGCCGCGCTCGGTCTCGAATCTCGGGCTGTCGGTCCGGTAGGACTCGACGGATTCGCCGGCCTCGTCGAACTGGAGGGTCAGCTGTCCGCCTGCGACGTCGTAGCGCCAGAGCAGGACCTTCGGCGCGTTCGGGCCGGCGAGCTCGCAGCCGGGCTCCCTACGCTCCTCGACCGGGTCGCCGAAGTACCCGCGGACCTCGGCCGTGCTCATCCCCTGCTCGACCGAGCCGACGCCGTCGGTGGTGAGCACGCCGCTGGGCCCGCTCGCCTCGGCGCTCGAGGTCTCGGCCGGGGTCGTCTCGCTGACGCCCGGCGCGGTGACCGTGGTCGTCTCGTCGTCGCCGCCCCCGCAGGCCGAGAGCGCCAGCGCCGTCGCGAGCGCCAGCGCGCACGCGGCGGGGGCGAGCAGCCTGCGTCGCCTACCGGTCGCCATCGCCGGGATCATCTCAACCCTGCAGCAGGGAGACCTCGCCGCTGCCGATTTCGTAGACCGCGGCGACGACACGCACGCTGCCGCTGGCGACGGCGGGCCTGATCACCGGGTCGGCCGAGGCGATGCGGGCCGCCTGGTGGCGGGCGTTGGCGGCGATGCAGTGCTCGGGGTCGCGTTCCGCTTCGGGCACGGCCTCGATCGCGGGCACGATCTGCTCGAGCACCTCGCCGATCGCGCCGAGCTCGGCGGGCGGAAAGCTCTCCTCGCCCGCGGCGAGGCCGATCGCCGCGTGGACGGCGCGGCAGTCGCTGTGGCCGAGGACCATCACGACCTTCACGCCCAGCTTCGCGACCGCGAACTCGGTCGTGCCGAGGACGCCGGTGTCGATCCCGTTGCCGGCCACCCGCGCCTCGAAGAGGTTGCCGCGGTCGAGGTCGAAGATCAGGGTCGGCGAGACGCGCGAGTCGGCGCATGTGATCACCGCCGCGAAGGGCATCTGGGCGTCGGTCGCCTCGACGGGAGAGTGGTCGCGCAGCGCCTGGTCGCCCGCGCGATGACGGCGGTTGCCGTCGAGCAGCAGGGCGAGCGCCTCGTCGGGCGACTGCGGATGCGGGGAGCGCGGCCCCCTCGGCCTCATCGGCATGTCCCCGCCTTCATCGGGGCGATGATGCCAGGCGCTCAGCCGGTGCGCTTCTGCTTCGGGCGCTTCTTCTTCAGCGGCTTGACCTCGGCGCCGATGCCCGCCCGGCAGGCGGCCCCCTTGCAGTCGCGGTAAGCGGCGAGCCGCTCGAGCAGCCAGTCGCGGACGGGCTTGAAGCGGGGTGTCGCGTGGAGTGAGCTGAGCTGGAAGGGATCGCGGGACATGTCGTAGAGCTCGATCTCGCCGGTCGCGTACTGGGTGAGCATCCAGCGGTCGGTGCGGATCCCGGAGTACGCGGGAGCCTTCAGCGAGTAGGTGGTGTCGGTCGGCTCCTGGTCGAGGTTGCGGACCCCGCGGCGGTAGCAGGCGGTCACCTGCTTCTTGGCGCCGTCAGCCTGCTGCTTGCAGCGCGCCTTCAGCTTGCGCTTCTGGGCCTTGAGCTTCTTGTAGAAGGCCTTGAGGCGCTTGCGGTCGGCCGGGTCGTCGAGGTCGGCGACCGGCGACTCGACGCCGTCGTCGTCGATGCTCGGGCCGGTGTCGCCCTCCAGCAGGATCGGATGGGTGCCGCCCGGGTCGGCCGGGTTGGTCGCGAGCGGCAGCAGCGAGCTGCCGTCCTGGGTGAGCGTGGGGCTGGCGCCCGCGATCTGCGCGATCGTCGGCGCGATGTCCGCGTTCGAGACGAGCGCGCTGGAGCGCGACCCGGCCGGAATGCCGGGCCCGCGGATCATCAGAGGCACGTGGCTCGATTGCTCGTGGGGCAGGTACTTGCCCTGGCGGATGCGGTGCTCGCCGCCGAAGTAGCCGTTGTCGGAGAGGAAGACGATGTAGGTGTTGTCGAGCTCGCCGGCGTCGTCGAGCGCGCCGACGATGTTCTCGACCTGATCGTCGAGCGAGAGCAGCATCTCGAGGCGGGCGCGGCGCCGCTTGATGATCGTGTTGAGCTTGCCGCGGCCGAGGCGCGGCAGCCGGCGCAGGAAGCGCGGCTTGTCGCGGACGTTCTTCTCGTTGACGCCGGGCAGCTTCGGCAGGGGCACGCCGGCGTAGGCGCCGTCGTGGCGCGGTGCCGGGATGTAGGGAGAGTGCGGCGCGTTGAAGTCGACGTTGAGGAAGAACGGGGTGCTCGAGGGCGCGCGGCGCTCGATCGCGTTGACGGCGAGCTTGCCCAGGACGTCGGTCTGGTAGTCCTCGGGCTCCTCGCCGTAGGTGCAGGTGAACGGCTCGCCCGGGACGCCGGGGCCGCCGCTCGGGCAGGGGACGCCGCCGGCCGCCGGCCCGTCCTCGCGCATGCGGTAGTTGAAGTAGATGCGCCCGCCCTTGACGTCGTCCTCGTACTCGGAGTACTTGCCGTACCACTCGGCCCAGCCGGGCGGGATCGGGGGCGGGTCGCCGGCGTAGCCGTTCATGTACTTGCCGACCTGCACGTTGTAGTAGCCGGCGGAGTCGAGCCAGGTGGGCAGCGCCTTGGCCTCGGTGCCGAGGTCCTTGAAGCGCTTCCAGCCACCGAAGGGCGGCGTGTTGCCGCGCACGCCGGTGTTGTGCATGTACTGGCCGCTGAGGATCGTCGCCCGCGAGGGGCAGCAGAGCGGGTACGTGATGTAGGCGCGGTCGAAGCTGACGCCCTGGCCCCCGATCAGCGAGCTCGTCTTCGGCAGCCCGGACATCTCGCTCAGCGCCTGGTCGTCGCTGAGGATCACGACGACGTTCGGCGGATCGCCCGCTTGCGCGGTGGCGCGGAAGGGGTTGATCACGGC
>DASSYK010000001.1:0-4153 GCA_035703345.1 Solirubrobacterales bacterium | reverse complement strand
GGAGGCCGATGCGGCGACGAAGTCCGCCGGGAAGAAGCCGCGGTTCGCCGTCGCGACGCAGACCTCGATCCTCAAGCGCGGGGTCACCCTGATCCTGCGCGGCCGCGGCAACGTCAAGGTCAGTGTCTCCTCGAGCACCTTCGACGACCCCGCCGCCGGGCGGCTGACCCGGAGGCGCGTCGTCCGTCTGCGCGGCAAGGGCCGCAAGCGGGTCCGGCTGCCGCTGACAGCCGCCGGGCGCGAGGAGATCTCGAGCTGTGAGTCCCGGGTGCTCGTCGCGCGCGCCGGCAAGCGGCGGGCGCGCACGGCCCTCGTGCGCACGACCGCGGCGTGCGCCCCGAAGCCGATCGACCTGAGCCGGGCGGGGGAATGCGACTTCATCGGCCAGCAGGCCGGCTCGCGCTGCCTGCTGCCCTACCCGGACGACTACAACACGGTCGCCGATCCCTCCAGCCCCAGCGGCAGGCGGGTCGCGCTGAGCTCCGCCGCCATGCCCACGGACCTCGGCGGGACGCCGATCGACGCGGCGCCCTACAACGCGTCGGACGGGTTCAGCCAGGGGGCCACGATCCTCGTCAGGGTCCCGGGGCTGGACAACCCGGCGGCGCTCGCCCGGACCGACGCGGTCCCGGTCAACCACCTCGGGCGCTATTCGGAGCCGGATCAGCCGATCGTGGTGATCGACGCCGAGACCGGGCAGCGCCACCCGGTCTGGGTCGAGATCGACTCCAACGCGAGCTCGCCGGCGGCGACGGCGCTGGAGGTCCACCCGGCCGTCAACTTCGCGTCCGGGCGCCGCTACATCGTCGCCATGCGCGACCTCAGGGCGGCCGCCGGCGACGTGATCCCGGCCCCCGAGGGCTTCCGCTACTACCGCGACGCCCTGCCCTCGAAGGAGGCGGCCATCAACGGCCGCCGGACCCACTTCGAGTCCCTGTTCGCGAAGCTGCGGGACGCGGGGATCAGGCGCTCGGACCTCTACCTCGCCTGGGACTTCACGGTCGCCAGCGACGAGAGCAACTCGCGCCGGATGCTCCACATCCGCAACCACGCGTTCGGGCTGCTCGGGGACGACGACCTGGACGACCTCACGGTCGAGGGCGACCCGCCCGCCTTCACCGTGACCGAGACCCAGCCTTTCACGATCGCCGAGAACGCGGACGTGGCGCGGCGGGTGCGCGGCACCTTCACCGTCCCCTGCTACCTGCAGCCGAGCTGCGCCCCCGGCGGGACATTCCAGCTCGGCCCCGACGGACTGCCTACCCGAAACGGCGACTGGCAGGCCAACTTCGACTGCATCATCCCCCGCAGCGCGATCGACGGGCCGACCCCGCAGCCGGGCAAGCCGGCCCCCTACGGCCACGGCCTCTTCGGCAAGGCGGAGGAGGTCTATGGCTCCTCCTTCCAGCGCGGTCTGGCGAACCAGCACGGCTTCGTCTTCTGCGCGACCGACGAGATCGGGATGTCCGCGGGCGACCTCCCGACGACGGCGGGGATCCTCGCCAACCTCTCGACGTTCCCGCGGCTGGCCGACCGCCTCCAGCAGGGGCTGCTGAACGAGCTGTTCCTCGGCCGCCTGATGCTCCACCCCGACGGGCTGCTGAGCCACGGGTCCTTCCACGTCGACGGGACGACCTCGAGCCCGGGGGTGATCGACACGACCGAGCTCTACTACGTGGGGGCGAGCCAGGGCGGCATCATGGGCGGGGCGCTGACCGCCGTCGCGCCCGACTTCACCCGCGCCGCGCTGAACGTGCCGGCGATGAACTACTCGGTGCTGCTGCCGCGATCCGTGGACTACGACTCCTTCGCGAGCGTGCTCGAGGGCGTCTACACCGACGAGCTCTCGCACCCGCTGATCCTCTCGCTGCTGCAGATGCTCTGGGACCGCGGCGAGCCGAACGGCTATGCCCACCGGATGACGGCCGACCCGCTGCCGGAGACCCCGCCGCACGAGGTCCTGATGCAGGTGGCGCTGGGCGACCACCAGGTCACGAACTTCCAGGCCGACGTGGAGGCGCGCACGATCGGCGCCGCCACGCACACCCCGATCCTCGACCCCGGCCGCTGGCCCGACGTGGACGTCCTGTGGAACGTCCCGGCGATCGCGAGCTACCCCTACGACGGCTCGGCGATCCTCTACGGCGACATCGGGCCGGTGCGGGCGAACCCGAGCCCGCCCCCCGCGACGATCGGCGTGCCGCCGCCGCCGCTCGAGAACGTCCCGAATCGCCAGGGAGAGGACCCGCACGGGGCCCCGCGCGGCGCGCCGCTGGCGATGCTCGCGATCGCCGGCTTCCTGGCGCCGGACGGCACGCTCGCGAACGTCTGCGGCGCGGACCCCTGCTACGCGGGCGGGTACGCCGGGCCCTGAGCGATCCGGGCGGCCGCACCTATCATCCGGGCGATGAGCGACTCGTCAAAGTCCGCGCGCGGCGCCGAGCGCCCCCGTCGGGACCGCCAGACCGGCGAGCTGAGCTGCACCGAGCGGCTGGACCGCGCGCGCGCCTACGTGCTCCTGATGCGTGAGTTGCGGGAGCGAGCCGCCGATGGCGTCGCCACGCCCTCCCGCTGACCCACGCGCCATCGTTCGCGCCCTCGAGGAGGCCGGGGTCGAATACGTCGTCGTCGGCGGCTGGGCCGCGGTGACCTATGGGGTGGATCGAGCCACCTTCGACCTCGATGTCGTCGTGGCTGGTGGCGATGACAACGCGGCCGCCCTGGCTTCGGCCCTCCGTGCGCTCGAGGCGCGGCGCGATCTCGGCGCCGGCCTCACAGAGCCGCTGCCACTGGACGATCCGTCAGCTCTGCTGGCAGTCCCTCTGCGAACGGTCACGGCCGAGGGAGCGCTCGATGTGCTCCCGTCCGTTCCCGGGATCGGCTCCTTCGCCGCGCTCAGGGCGGACGCCCGGCGCGCGAGCTTCGGCGACGGCACGAGCTTCGTGATCGCCTCCAAGCAGTCGCTGGAGGCGATCAAGGAAGCCGTGGTCGAGCAGGCCGACCCGGCGCGCGGCGAGCGCGACCGCGAGGACCTCGCGCAGCTGCGCGCTCAGCCCGACCCCGGACTGCCGCCCGCCTAGCCGGCGCGGCGCTCCGCCGCGCGGGCTGCGCCTCAGCCGTCCTCCCGGCCGCGGCCCTCGAGGATCTCCTCGCGCTCGGTGAGGCGGTTGCGCCGCCGCGTCTCGGCCTCGCGCTCGCGGCGCTTCTCGACCTCGCCCTCGGTGATCAGCGCAGGCACCTGGGTCGGCTTGCCGTGCTCGTCCACGGCCACCATGGTCAGGTAGGCGGTGCTTGTGTGCCGCACCTTTCCGGTCACGGCGTTCTCCGCCTCGACCCGGACGCCGACCTCCATCGAGGAGCGCCAGACGGCGTTGACGGAGGCGGTGCAGCGCAGCAGCTCGCCCACGTAGACCGGCTCGGTGAAGGTCATGCGGTCCATCCCGGCGGTGACGACGCGCTGGCCGCAGTGGCGGATCGCCGCGATCCCGGCCGCCTCGTCGCACATCCGCATCACGGTGCCGCCGTGCACGAAGCCGGCCGAGTTCGAGTCCTGGATGCCCATCCAGCGGATCAGCTCGGAGCAGGAGGCCGACGCTCGGCGAGGTTCCACTCTCGTCGCCTCCTCAGCGCTCGGGGTAGAGCGGCAGGATGATCCCGCGCCCGCCCTTCAGAGCTCCGGGCTCGCCCGTGTAGTAGTGGTCGAGGTAGTAGCCGCAGGCCTGCTTGAAGTCCTGGGTGCGGATGTCGGAGAGGCGGGTGGCGACGATGTTCCCGATCTCGGCCTGGGCGTCGACGCCGAGCAGCTTCTGAAGGCCCGAGATCTCGTGGGCGCTGACCGTGATCTCGACCTCGCCGCCCGGGCTCTGGATCTCGCCCACCGGCCAGAAGGGTCCCTGTGCGCCGCGAAACGGAATCGCGCCCTCGACCCCGGGCGGGATCTCGAAGGTCTCACCGCCGACGTCGACGTCGAGCGGCACGATCTCGCTCTGGTACTGGAAGGAGAGGTCCCACTTGCCCTCCGGCAGGACGATCGACTGCGACGCCGACTCGCCGGGCGCCAGCTTCTTGCTCGGCTCCCAGTACAGGCGCTTGGCGATCACCGGCCGCGGCCAGGTGATGGCGATCCCCTCGCGGTCGAGGATGTGCCTGTACT
>DASSYK010000128.1:0-3528 GCA_035703345.1 Solirubrobacterales bacterium | reverse complement strand
GCCTCCCGCGTCAGACGCTCGAGGTCGAGCCCGCTCGCGGCCTCCTCGATCGCCTTCCTTGCGGCGCTCTCGCCGCCGCTCGAGTTCCTGGTCATGCCAGCTCACCTCTCAGTTTCTTCAGTCCTTCGTGGACGTTCCTCCGCGCCGCGTCGGCGGAGATGTCGAGCATCTCCCCGATCTGGCCGTAGGCCATGTCGGTCGCGAAGCGCAGGACGACGGCGCTGCGCTGCTTCGGGGGCAGCACGCCGACGATCCGCCAGAACTCCCCCGAGTCGCCCGCGGACTCCAGCCCGCGGTCCGCGACGGCCACGCCCCCGCCGACCTCGTCCGCGCTGCCGGCGGGCAGCGGGGCCCGGGCCCCGGCTCGGTGGTGGTCGATCGCCTTGCGGTGCGCGATCGTCAACAGCCACCCCTGCAGGTTGTCTCCGTGCTCGAGCCCCGGGTACGCGCGCAGCGCCGCGACGAAGGTCTCCTGGAAGCAGTCCTCCGCGTCGTGCGGGCCGACCGTGCCCACCAGGAACCGCAGCACGTCGCGCCCGTGCTCGTCGATCAGCTCCTGGAACGGCGGTAGCGTTGCCATCTCTTCCCATGAAACGTCCCACAGAAGAGCTTCGTGAGATCGTCCGGCAGGCGCTGGTCGAGGACATCGGCCCCGGCGACGTCACCTCGGAGGCGACCGTGCCCGAGGACGCCCGCGGCCGGGCCTCGATCCTCCAGAAGCAGCCGGGCGTGCTCTTCGGTCTCGACGCCGCCCGCGAGACGTTCCGCCAGTGCGGCGGCGACAGCTTCGACGCCCTCGTCGCCGAGGGCCGGTGGCGCGACGACGTGCCGGCGACCGCGGCCCGGGTCGGCGGCCCGGCCCGGGCCCTGCTGGCCGGCGAGAGGGTGGCGCTGAACCTGCTCGGCCACCTCTCCGGCGTCGCCACCCTCACCGCCCGGTTCGTCAGGGAGATCGAGGGCTCCGGCGCGCGCGTCCTCGACACCCGCAAGACGACCCCCGGGCTGCGCCTGCTCGAGAAGGAGGCCGTCGCCGCTGGCGGCGGCTCGAACCACCGGATGGGCCTCTACGACGCCGTGCTGATCAAGGAGAACCACGCCGCCGTGGCGGGCGGGGTGGGGGAGGCGGTGCGCCGCGCGCGCGAGGCCCAGCCGCGGCTGCTGATCGAGGTGGAGTGCCGCGACCTCGGCGAGGCGCGCGAGGCGGTAGCCGCCGGCGCCGACCGCCTGCTGCTGGACAACATGGACCCCGAGGGGCTCAGGGCCGCGGTGGCCGCGGCGCGCGAGGCCGCCGACCCGCCGAGCCTCGAGGCCTCGGGCGGGGTCACGCTGGAGACGGTGGCGGAGATCGCAGCAACCGGGGTGGACTTCATCTCCGTCGGGGCGCTGACGCACTCGGCGCCGGCGCTCGACGTCAGTATGGAGCTGCAGCCCGCTACTTGAGCAGGCGCGAGAGGCGGCGGTCCTTCAGCACGCGGCCGCCCGTCTGCTCCTCCGGGCAGTAGTTCATCTGGTGCTCGGAGAAGAAGACCGCCTCGATCGCGGTTCCGCAGCGCGGGCACGGCTCGCCCTCGCGGCGGTGCACCTTGAGCGGCATTGGCATCTTGTCCGGGATCGTCTCGCCGACGACCTTCTCGTAGTGGTCCACCGCGTCGCCGAGGACGTGGAGGGCGTCGTGCAGGCGCGCGACCTCCTCGCCGCGCAGCTCCGACCCCTTCTTGAAGGGCGAGAGGCGCGCCTCCCAGAGAATCTCGTCGACCCAGGAGCGGCCGATCCCCGCGACCGTGCGCTGGTCGCGCAGCAGGGGATGCAGATGCCCGGGCCTGTCGAGCAGCTCGGCGAAGTGATCGCGCGGCGGCGCCGGCCAGGCGTCGGGGCCGAGCGTCGCGACCATCTCGTCGCGCTCGACCTCGCCGGCCGGCAGCAGCTTCGCCCACGCCGACTGGCGCGTGCCGAACTCGCGCAGCCGCAGCTCGCGGCCGTCGGCGATCCGGACCAGCAGGCGCGAGCGCCGGTCCTTCAGCGAGGCGCGCTTGTCGAAGACCTGGAGGCGCCCGGCCGACATCAGGTGGACGAGCAGGGTGAGCCTCTCCCCGCCCGCCTCGAAGTCCGTCGCCAGCATCTTGCCGATGCGGCGCATGCCCGCCACGCGGGCGCCGGTGATTGCGTCGAGCGGCGGCTCGAACGTCTTCAGCGTCGCGACGCCGGCCGCGAGCGCCGATTCGACCTCGGCTCCCTCGAGAGCGGCGCCGAGGCGCCGGGCGGTGATCTCGACCTCGGGCAGCTCGGGCATGCGGCTAGACTTTAGGCACAGTCATTCGCCTGTCTCGAGGCATCGCGCCGGGGCGGCGAACATAAGGAACAGAGGAAGGCTGGCTCCTATGCCACGGCTACCGCTACCGACCGTCGAAGAGCTTCCCGCCCAGCTCAGCGCGGAGGACGTCTCGCGCCTGAGCGGCGAGGTCCGCGCCCTCGCGCGCGAGCGCGACGCGGTCATCCTCGCCCACAACTACCAGCTTCCCGAGCTCCAGGAGGTCGCGGAGTTCACCGGCGACTCGCTCCAGCTCTCCCGCGAGGCCGCCGCCACCGACGCCGAGGTGATCGCCTTCTGCGGCGTGCACTTCATGGCCGAGACGGCCTCGATCCTCAGCCCCGACAAGACCGTGCTGATCCCCGACCTGGGCGCCGGCTGCTCCCTCTCGGACTCGATCGACGCCGACCAGCTCCGCGCCTGGAAGGCCGAGCACCCCGGCGCCGTGGTGGTCATGTACGTCAACACCTCGGCCGAGGTCAAGGCCGAGACCGACTACTGCTGCACCTCCTCGAACGCGGTCAAGGTCGTCGAGCACATCTGGCGCGAGCACGGCCCCGAGACCGAGATCCTCTTCGGGCCCGACATGTGGCTCGGCGCCTTCGTCGAGCGCGAGACGGGCATCCGCGAGGACCCCGAGCGGCGCGCCCGCTTCCACGTCTGGGACGGCGAGTGCCACGTCCACGCCGGCATCCGCCCCGACGACATCAAGGCGACCCGCGCGGAGCACCCCGACGCGGAGTTCCTGATCCACCCGGAGTGCGGCTGCGCGACGCAGGCGATGGAGTACGTCGCCTCCGGCGACATCAGCTCCGAGGGCGTCCACATGCTCTCGACCTCGGGGATGCTCAACTACGTGCACGAGCATCCCGACAGGGAGTTCATCGTCGCCACCGAGAACGGCATGCTGTACCCCCTGCACAAGGCGGCCCCGCACGCGCGGCTGATCGAGGCCAACCGGATGGCCTTCTGCAAGTACATGAAGATGATCACGCTGCCGAAGCTGCGCGACTCCCTGCGCGACCTCAAGTACGAGGTCAAGGTCGACGAGGCGATCGCCGCCCGCGCGACCGTCCCGATCGAGCGCATGGTCGCGATCGGCTGAGCCGGGAGCCGCCCGGCGCGCTGTGGGTTTCTACGGATGGCCACCCGGCGGGTGCTCGGTTACGCTCGCTCCGCTGGACTCGGCAACCGGATAGCAAAGGGAGAAGGACATGGAG
>DASSYK010000098.1:0-3143 GCA_035703345.1 Solirubrobacterales bacterium | reverse complement strand
GGTCGAAGCTCCAGTCCCAGGGCGTGACGGGGATGCCGGCGCCGAGGCCGAAGAAGGTCGTGCCGCCGATCTCGGCCTGCTCGCCGTGGAGCACCTGCGCGGCGCTCCAGCTCTCGCAGGCCGAGCGGAGCTCGTCCTCGGTCTCGTTGTTGCCCGGCACCAGGACGGTCGGGGTCTCGATCGCGCTCAGCACGCCGATCGCGTCGTCCAGGCCCTCGTGGACCGAGGCGAAGTCGCCGGCGCCGATGACGACGTCGGCCTCGGGGGCGCGCTCGACCAGGCCACGGGCGCGGTCGAGGTCGACGTGGAGGTCGCTGAAGGCGAGCAGCTTCACGGTCAGTGGTCCGCGGGACGCTCGAGCATCAGCTCGTCCTCGTAGCACCAGCACCAGGTCTCGCCCTGCTCGGCGGACTGGACCAGCGGGTGCCCGCTCTCGTGGAAGTGCGCGGTGGCGTGGCGGTTGGGCGAGGAGTCGCAGCAGCCGACATGGCCGCACTCGAGGCAGAGGCGCAGATGGACCCAGCGGTCGCCCGTCTTCAGGCAGTCCTCACAGCCCTCGAAGCTGTCGGGGCGGGCGACCTGGATCCGGTCGAGGTGGGTGCAGGCGGCCTGCATCGCCGCCGAACATACAGGGCGCCGGGATCAGCCCCGCGGACTGCGGGTTTCGGGCGACCTCCCGGCGTCCAGGCCTCCGTCTCGGTGGGTCAGCGCGAGGTGCGAAGCCGCGGCCAGGTGTGGTGCAAACTCAGCCCGGGGTGGGATCCCCGACCGAGACGCGGTCGAGCAGGGTGTGCGCCAGCTCCAGGGTCGTCTCGTCGACGTCCGCCGGGACCAGGGTGTGGCGCTCCCCGAGCTCGGCGATCACCGCCTCGATCAGCTCGTCCCGGGTGACCTCGCGCCCGAGCTCCGCCGAGGCGCTGCCGGAGGTGGCGGTGTCCCACTCGAGCCCGAGCGCCGCGTAGACCGGGTCGAGCACGCGGGCCAGGAGGTCTTCGCCGGCGGCCACCACCACGCCGCCGACGTGCGCGCCGCCGCGGATCATGCGCTGGCCGACCCCGGAGAGCTTGGTCGCGCCACGTGCGTTGACGCTGTAAGCGCCCGGGCAGTACTCGCCGGGCACCTCGCCGACGCGCGCGTCGATCCCGAGCCGCTTCAGTGCCGCGGCGACGACGCCCGCCATCTCCTCGAAGCGCTCGTAGGTCCGCCGTGGCGGCTCGGGGTCGGGGTACGCCCGCGCGAAGGCGATCGTGTGCTCGTGGAAGAGCGCGGCCCGGCCGCCGGCCAGGCGCTCGACCGCCGCGAACCCGCTGGCGCGGGCCGCTTGCGCGGCGTCCTCGTAGCCCGGCGCGACGACGTCCTGCCGGCCGAAGGCGACCTCGCGGCCGGGGCGGTGGATCCGGATGGTCGGAGGCAGCTCGCCCGCGGCCGCCCGGATCAGGATCGCGCGCGAGATCGCCGTGCTCAACTCGGGCTGGTCGGGCAGGGACCGCTGGATCAGATGCAGCTCGGACATGCCTTCAGTCTGACGATCGCCCTGGCGCCCGGCCGCGGCGGCGTACTCAGGCCGCGGAGTCCGGGTCGTCGCCGAGCAGTGCCTCGCGCAGCGCCTGCGCCTCCTCCTCGAAGAGATGTCCGATGCTCTGCTGGCGGTCGGTGAGGATGCGCTGCTTGGTCGCGGCCAGCGCGTTGCGCGGGCCGGAGGCGATGCGGCCGGCCAGCTCTAGCGCGCGGGGCATCAGCTCCTCCGGCGGGTGGACGCTGAGGACGATCTCCATCTTCAGCGCGCCGAAGGCGTCGAGGATGCGGCCCGTCAGGGTGAGCTCCGAGGCGAGGTGCGGCGGCAGCGCCGCGCGGGCCGAGGCGTAGCTCGGCGGAATCCCGCGGGGAAGCTCGGGGAACCCGAAGCTGGCGCTCTCGGACGCGATCCGCAAATCGCACAGCAGGGCGAGCGCGAAGCCGCCGGCGAGGGCGGGCCCGTTGACGGCCGCGATCACGGGCTTGGGACACTGCGCCACCGCCGTGAAGCTCGAGAGGCTGGTCTCGACCAGGCGCTCGCGGTTCTCGCGGTCGCCGCCGAACTGGCTCGTATCCATCCCCGAGCAGAAGGCCGGGCCGGCGCCGGTGAGGACGATCGCGCCCACGTGCTCGTCCTCGCCCAGCGCGCCGAATGCGTCGGTGAGCTCGACCCGCAGGTCGATCGAGAGAGCGTTGCGCTTCTCGGGGCGCTGCAGCGTCACCACCGCGACGTCCTCGCGGCGCTCGAGCGAGAGCAGGCCCGCCATGGCGGCATTATCCCCCGCTCCAGACAAATCGCCATCGATCTGATCCCTGGTGGCCCGGCGCGAGGAGAGAGCGTGAAGTCCCACACCGAGTACATGACCTTCAACACCGACGAGCGGCGCGGGTTCGTGCGCATCACCGGGGACGTCCAGCGGGCGGTCGAGGACTCCGGCGTCAGCGAGGGGATGGTGCTCGTCTCGGCGATGCACATCACCGCCGGCGTCTGGGTCAACGACGACGAGCCGGGCATCCAGGCGGACACGCTCGAGTGGCTCGACAAGGTCGCGCCGCCGAGCTGGAAGGAGCCCTCGAACGAGGTCGCGCGCGAGCTGCTGCCCGAGGGCGGCGACTACCGCCACCACCGGGGCGGCGAGGACAACGGTGACGCCCACCTCAAGAACCTGCTCGTCCACCATCAGGTCGTGCTCCCGATCACCGACGGCCGCCTCGACCTCGGCCCCTGGCAGGCGGTCTTCTACTGCGAGTTCGACGGCCGCCGCTCGAAGCGCCTCGTGATCAAGGTGATCGGGGATGAGCCCCGGGGGGTCTCAGGGGGAGGGCGAGCGCCGCCCCACTGAGGGCGGCGCAGTCGCCCTGGTGCTCTGCGCGATCCTGTCGGTCCAGCTCGGCGCGGCCGCGGCGACGACCCTCTTCGACGACCTCGGGCCCGCCGGCACGGTGCTGTACCGGCTGCTGTTCGCCGCCGTGGTGCTGATCGCGGTGTGGCGCCCCACGGTCCGGGGCCTCGACCGCGACGCGCGCCTGCTCGTCCTCGCGTTCGGGGTTGCGCTCGCGGCGATGAACCTCTGCTTCTACCTGGCGCTGGACCGGATCCCTCTCGGCATCGCGGTCACGTTCGAGTT
>DASSYK010000064.1:0-2383 GCA_035703345.1 Solirubrobacterales bacterium | reverse complement strand
TTCAGCGGCGACAGCACCAGCGGCTACGCCCTGTTCTACGTCTGGGTCGGCCTCTACGTCTTCTACTTCCCCGTCACCCGCCGGGACGCCGCCCTGAACGTCCTCTGGGCGTTTCTCAACTACGGCGTCGTGATCGCGATCACCCCCTCGGCGCCCCCCGGTGCGGTCCACGCGGACGTCCACCACTTCGTCCTCACCGCCGGGACGCTGATCACCGCGGCGACGCTCCTGACCTACCTGCGCGCCCGCGTCGAGCGGTTGCTCGGCCGCCTCACGGACGCGGCGCGCACCGACGCGCTCACCGGGATGCCCAACCGGGTCGCCCTGACCGAGACGCTCGAGCGAGAGATCGCGCGCGCCGAGCCGGAGCAGCGGCCGGTCAGCCTGCTGGTCATCGACCTCGACCGCTTCAAGAGCGTGAATGAGCGCTACGGGATCTCGGCCGGCGACCAGGTTGTGCAGAGGGTCGGTTCCCTGCTGACCACCTCGACGCGGCTGATGGACTTCGCCGCCCGCTCGGGGGGCGAGGAGTTCGCGGTCGTGCTGCCCGAGGCCGACCAGCACTACGCCTACCTGTTCGCGGAGGAGCTGCTCGAGCGCATCCGCGACGAGTTCGCCGCTCCACGGATCGAGCTGACGGCCTCGATCGGACTCGCCTCCTTCCCTGCGCACGCGGAGGACCACGCGGACCTGCTGGCGACGGCCGACCGCGCCATGCACGCGGCGAAGGCGCTCGGCCGCGACCGGGCCGTGATCTACAGCCCGGAGGTCACCAACGTGCTCGGCGCCGTCAGCGGCCGCCGCAACATCGAAACCCAGGCGCACCTCTCCACGGTCCTCAGCCTCGCCGAGGCGCTCGACCAGCGCGACACCGGCACGGCGCGCCACAGCCAGACCGTCGGCCTGCTCTGCGAGATCATGGCCACCGAGCTCGGCCTCGACGAGGACCGCGTCCAGCGCCTGCGCCTCGCCGGGATCCTCCACGACATCGGCAAGATCGGCGTCCCCGACTCGATCCTCCGCAAGCCCGGCCGGCTCACCGACGAGGAGTGGACGCAGATGAAGCGCCACCCGGAGCTCGGCGCGCGCATCCTCTCCAGCGGCGAGCTCGACGACGTGCGCAGCTGGATCCTCGCGCACCACGAGCGGCCCGACGGGACCGGGTATCCGAAGGGCCTGCTCGAGGAGGAGATCCCGCTCGAGGCGGCAATCGTCGCCGTCGCGGACGCCTACGAGGCGATGACGAGCGACCGGGTCTACCGGCCGGCGATCGGCGAGGAGGCCGCGCGCGACGAGCTTCTGCGCTGCTCCGGCACGCAGTTCGCGGAGCCGGTCGTCGAGGCGCTGCTGCGCGCGCTCTCGCGCGAGAACATCTCCGTCAGCTGAGCTCGGGCTCGGGGGACCGCGCCGCCCGGCGGGGCCCCCACCAGGCGCGCTCGCCCAGAAGGCCCAGCAGGGCAGGGAACAGCAGGGCCCGGACCAGGGTCGCGTCGACGATCACCGCGACGGCGGTCCCCACCGCGACCTCCTTGATGAAGACCAGGTCCGAGAAGGCGAAGGCGCCCATCGCCACCGCGAACAGCAGCGCCGCCGCGGTGATCGACCTGCCGCTGCGGGCCAGGCCCGCAGCGATCGCGCCGGACTCGCTGCGGCCGGCGCGGCGCTCCTCGGAGATCCGCTGGAGCAGGAAGACGCCGTAGTCGGTCGACAGGCCGAAGGCCACGGCGAAGAGCAGGATCGGCATGGAGGTGTCGAGTGCGCCCTGGCTCGTGTAGTCGAGCAGGCCCTCGAGCCTGCCGTCCTGGAAGATGAAGACGAGCACCCCGAAGGCCACGCTGACGGTGAGCGCGTTCATCAGCAGCGCGAGGAACGGCAGGACCAGCGAGCCGGTCATCGCGAAGATCAGCGCCAGCGTCGAGAGCACGATGATCGCCAGCGCGGTCGGCAGGTGGTCGCGGAGGCTGTCGCGCTGGTCGCGCAGCTCGGCTGGCGGGCCGTCCACCAGCGCGGGCGCACCCCAGCTCAGGCCGCGCGCGGCCTCGACGGCATCGAGGGCCTTGTCCGAGAACGGCTTGACCACGAGCTGGACGTCGATCCGCCGCACGTCTCCTGTCGGGACCGGCCTCTCGACGTCCTCGACCGCGGGCAGCGCGGCGAGCTTGCGCCGCGCCTGCGCGAAGGCGCGTGGCCCGGGGGGCTGGGTGAGGACGACCGTGATGCGCGAGGCCGGGTCGCTGGTGAAGCGGTTCTGCAGGAGGCTGTCCACCTGCCGGGCGCTGCTGTCGGCGGGCAGCGTCGTGGCGTCCGCCCGGGTCAACTCGACCCGCAGGAACGGGAGCCCGGCGGCGACCATCGCGACCACGACGACAGCGGCGATCGCCCC
>DASSYK010000030.1:0-2875 GCA_035703345.1 Solirubrobacterales bacterium | reverse complement strand
AACGCGCAGGCGTAAACGCAAGCGACCCCGCGAGAGGGGCGATGGACACGGGAAGCACACGCTCGGCAAGTCCAAGCGGACCGACGCGGGCCGGGAGGATCAATGAGGGGTCAGCACGCGAGCGCGGCGGTGCCACGCCTCGGAGCCGCCGCGGTGGGGATGCTGGAAGGCCTCGACCGGCACCGCCTGCTCTCCACCGCCCAACTCCATGCCCTCTACACGCCGCAAAGCTCGTTGCGCTGGACGCAGCACCTGCTCGGCCGGTTGCGCGAGTCGGGTTTGGCGGAGGCCGCGCGGACGCCCGGCGGGCTCGGCCTCTGGTACCTGACCCCGCGCGGCGTGGCAGCGATCGGGCCAATCGTCGGCAACCCCGGAGAGCGCCGAAAGGCGATCTCCCCCGAGCAGGCGGCCGGGCCGCTGCAGTCGCACACGCTGGCGGTGAACGAGGTCGGCCTGGCGTTTGTGCGAGCGGCACGGGAGCGAGGCGACGAGTGCGGGCCCCTCGCCTGGCGTCACGAGGTCGTCCACTCGCTCGGGCGTCCGCCGGGGCAGCGGCGCGCGGAGCTGCTGATCGCCGACGCGTTGCTGACCTACCAGCAGAACGGACCGGGCGATGAGGTCAACTTCCACTACCGCTTCGTCGAGCTGGACCGGGCGACGATGGGCGCGGAGCGGCTCGTCGAGCAGCTCACCCGCTACGCGCGGCTCTACCACCGCACGCTGCCCGCCGACGACCCGCTCGACGAGCCCGAGCCGGCGTGGGCGGCCTCCTATCCGGTCTTCCCGGCGGTGCTGGTCGTCCTGGCCGGACTGCCGCCCGAGCGGGCCGAGCGACGCCGCACGACCGTGCTGGAGCTGCTCGCCGAGGACGACGGCCTGGGGGCGGCGACCGAGGTGTCGCTCTCGATCTGCTCGCTCGACGACCTCGTCTCGCGCGGCCCCTTCGCCCCGATCTTCCGCAGCCTCCACGATCCCGAGCGGCCGGTCGACTGGCTCGGCGAGGACGGATCATGAGCGGAGCGAGCTTCGAGCCGGAGCTGGCCGAGGCGATCGCCCGCCGCGTGGTCGAGCTGCTGCGCGAGGAAGAGGCCGAGGAGCGCCCCGCCCGCCTGGTCGACGCCGCCACGCTCGCGCGCGAGCTCGGCGTCGAGCGCGAATGGGTCTACGCCCACGCCGAGCAGTTGGGCGCGGTCCGCCTGGGCGGGCCCAACGGCCGCCTGCGCTTCGACCGGCACGAGGTCAGCAGGCGCCTCGACGGCGCCGAGGCCGCCGCGTGGCGGCCATCCAGGCGGCGACCGCGGCGCCACCGGCCGGCCACGGGCAGCAGAGCTAGGATCGACGACGACTGCAAGCGCGGCCGGGCGCGGAAGCGCTCCCGGCCCGACACCGGGAGATAGACGCGATGGCCCGGCAACCGAGCGGCACGATCGAGACGAGGGCGCTCACCGACGGCACGAGCGCCTTCCATCTCCGCTTCCGCGTCGGCGGCAAGCGCGAAGGGCTGATCCTGCACGAGCGGCCCAACTGCACCTGCGGCTGCGGCGGCGGCTGGAACGAGGCCGCGGCCCGCACCGAGCTGGGCAACGCCCTCGCCCGTGTGCGGCTCGGCCTCTGGGAGCGCCCCGAGCCCCCGGCCGGGCTCGCCGAGGCGCCCGACGACGCTCCCCTCTTCGGCGACTACGCCTGGTGGTGGCTCGATGCCAAGATCGACGGCGTCCTCGGCTCCAGGCCGATCTCCGAGAGCACCGCGAGCGACTATCGCTGGCGGCTGCGCTGCCACCTGCTGCCCTTCTTCGGCGAGACGCGCCTCGACCGGATCGACCGCGAGCTTTGCCTCGAGTTCAAGGCCCACCTGCTGCGCGAGTCAAAGGAGCTGCGCGAGGCCCTCGCCGCCGGGGCCGACATTCGCGACCACCGCGGGCGGGGCGCCGTGCCGCTCGGGCCGGCCTCGATCCGCAAGGTTCTCGGCGGCCTCGCCGCAATCCTCGACGACGCGGTCGAGGACGGCCATATCGACCACAACCCGGCCCGCGGCAAGCGGATGCGCGTCCACGTCCCGAAGCCGAGGCGCAGCTTCCTGGAGATGGACGAGCTGGCCGCCCTGCTCGACGCCGCCGCGGAGCAGGAGGTG
Source organism: Solirubrobacterales bacterium (assembly GCA_035703345.1). Taxonomy (GTDB): domain Bacteria; phylum Actinomycetota; class Thermoleophilia; order Solirubrobacterales; family 70-9; genus DASSYK01. The sequence goes on along the minus strand of DASSYK010000030.1, from coordinate 744 downwards.
CCGCTGCCGCCCGGAGGCGCACCGATTGACCTCGGGCCGACCGCGGCGCTGGTCGCCCACCTGATCTCGAAAGGGCTGCGGCCGAGCCAGGTCGCCGATCGCCTCGGCGTCACCAAGTCGACGATCAGCTTCCACCTGGGCCGGCTCGGCGCCCAGGTCGGCCGCGGCTACGTCGGCCGCCGCGTCGTCTGCGAGATCCTTGGCCGCAGCGGCGTCCGCGCCAGCGAGCTGTGCGACCTGAAGATCGGCCACCTCCGCCTCCACGACCCCGAGGGGGCGCGCTTCCGCATCCCCGACGCGAAGACCGAGAGCGGCGTCCGCGAGGTGCAGATGAGCCCCGACCTGGTCGAGGCCGTGGTCGAGCACCTCGACCGGCTGCGGCGAATGAGCGCTCCGACCGGCGCCGAGGACTACCTGGTGCCGAACCTGCACGGCGGGCGCCTCAACCGCCAGCGCGTCGGCCAGATCGTCGCCGAGGCAGCGAAGCTGGCAAGCGAGCGGCTCGCGGAGCGCGGCCTGCCGCCCCTACCGAACCCCACGCCCCACAGCCTGCGCCGCACCTACATCTCGATCGCGCTGCTGGCCAACGAATTCGACGTCAAGTGGGTGATGGGCCAGGTCGGCCACGCCGACTCGAAGATGACGATGGACGTCTACGCGCAGCTCGAGCAGCGGGTCGATCGGCGCCACGGAACCAGCTTCGACCGCCTGATCGGCGCCGCCCGCGACCAGCTCGCCGGGCTC
>DASSYK010000027.1:0-3102 GCA_035703345.1 Solirubrobacterales bacterium | reverse complement strand
GCCCTGCGCGCGGGAGCCGAGGCCGCCGCCCGGGCGGCCCGCAACGACCCCGAGGCGGCAGACCCCTACCGCGGCCTGCTCGACTCGGCCGAGCGCACCGGCGCCGAGGCCGGGGCGGAGGAGGAGCGCAGGCTGTTGGAGCTGGCCGAGCAGGGCGGGCGGCGCGGCCGCTCGGGCAAGCTCACGCGCGACGCGACCGACCAGGTGAAGCGCACCGAGCGGCGCGCGCGGACCGAGGCGCTCGACCTCGGCCTCGCGGTCTGCTGCGCCTGGTACCGGGACCTGGCCGCCGTGGCCTCGGGGGCGGAGGATGTGGTCCTCAACTCCGACCGCCGCGACGAGCTGGCCGCCGACGCCGAGGGGGTCGAGCCCGCCGCGGCGCGCGAGGCGGTCGAATGGGTGCTCGACACCCGGCGCCGCCTGCGCCTGAACGTGTCGGAGGAGCTGGCGCTCCAGGCCCTCTGGCTGCGCCTCGGCGAGGCCCTCGGCGCGTGAACTCTTAGTGGATACTCACGACATGGCCTCGAGCTCGGCCAGCCCAAAGGTACGTCGGCGCCGCATCGGGATGCGCCTGTGGCTGGGTGCGGCGTTCGCCGCGGTGACGCTGATCACGGCCTTCGCGGTCTACATATTCGTCGATGACGACTCCGGCGAGACGCTCCAGAGCCAGAGCTCCGACCTCGCCGTCGGGCGCACCGCCAGCGTCGCGGATGCGCTCGAGCAGGTGCGCGACCTGCCCGGCGAGGCCGCCCACATCCTCGACGACGCCAACACGTCGACCTTCCAGGTCTGGGCGATCACGCGCAAGGGCAGCCCGTTCGCGCCCCTCGCTCAGCCGCCGATGGACCTGCGCACCGTCGAGAACGCCGGCGAGGCCTCGCGGGTCGCCCGGCTCGGGCGCCGCTACCGGGCGGAGCTCTCCGGCGACCGCACCATCGCCTCGGCACCGATCTTCGGCCCCACGGGCGTGCGCGGGGCCGTCGTGGTCGTCGCGGAGCCGCCCCCGGCCCTCACCAAGGCCTTCGACGAGCTCGAGGGCGACCGCCTGCGCGCGCTCGGCATCGCGACCGTGATCGGCCTCCTCGTCGGCTTCGTCGTGTCCTCCCTGATCGCGAGCCGGATCAAGCGGCTCGCCGCGAGCGCCGAGCAGATGGCCGCCGGCCGCTTCGACACCGCGCTGCCGCCGGGCGGCGGCGACGAGATCGGGGACCTCACCCGCTCGCTGGACACGATGCGTCAGGCGCTGCGCGACAGCTTCGACGCGCTCGCGACCGAGCGCGACCGCCTCTCGGCGATCTTCGAAGGGCTGCGGGAGGCCGTGATCGTCGTCGGCGAGGACGGCGAGGTGCGCTTCTCCAACCACGCGGCCGAGCAGCTCGTCCGTGACGGGCATCCGGCCAGCGCCCTGATCCCATCGCTGCGTCACGCCGCCGGGCGCGGCTCCGACGAGATCCCGGTCCTCGCGATCGAGGACCGCGTTTACGGGGTGCAGGCCCGCCGGGTGCCGGCCGAGCACGCGGTGCTGATGGTCGTCCGCGACCGCACCGACGAGCTGAAGCGCGAGGAGGCCGAGCGCGAGTTCGTCTCCAACGCCGCGCACGAGCTGCGCAACCCCCTCGCCGGGATCTCCTCGGCGATCGAGGTGCTGGGCGGCGGCGCCAAGGACGATCCCGAGGCGCGCGACCGCTTCCTCGAGCGCCTGGCCTACGACGCCGAGCGCATGACCCGGCTCACCCAGGCGCTGCTGACCCTCGCCCGGGTCGAGGCGGCCGGCGAGCGCGGCGAGGCCGAGGTCGTGGACGTCACCCTCGCCGCCGAGGAGGCCGCGGCGGCCGTCGAGCGCCCCGACGACGTCGAGCTCATCAGCGAGGTCCCGCCCGACCTGGTCGCCGAGGGCGACCCGGTTCTGCTGCGACAGGTGCTGGTCGGGCTCCTCTCCAATGCGGCCAGGCACACCTCGAAACCGGGCACGGTTACCCTTCGCGCCTCGCGAGGAGAGGGAGGAGTGGTCACCATCGAGGTCGAGGACACCGGGAAGGGGATCCCCGCCGACGAGCAGGACCGCGTCTTCGAGCGCTTCTACCGCGGCTCGGGCGCGATCGAGGGCGACGGCTTCGGCCTCGGCCTCGCGATCGCCAAGCGCATGGTGAACGTGATGGGCGGCGATATCGGCCTGCGCTCCGAGCGCGGCAGGGGCACGACCTTCTGGGTCCGCCTCGGCGAGCCCAAGCTGGCCCCGACCGAGGTGGCCTGATGACGCCGATCACTCCGGCGCCCGCCCGCATCCTCGTCGTCGATGACGAGCCCTCGGTCCGCGAGTCGGTCGGCTACGCGCTCGAGCAGGAGGGCTTCGAAGTAACCCTGGCCGACAGCGGCGAGGGTGCCGAGGCCAAGCTCGCCGAGCAGAGCTTCGACGTGCTGATCCTGGACATCATGATGCCCGGCAAGTCGGGGCTGGACGTCTGCCGCGAGGTCCGCTCGCGCAGCCCCGTCCCGATCATCCTGCTGACCGCCAAGGACGCCGAGGTCGACAAGGTCGTCGGCCTCGAGGTCGGCGCCGACGACTACGTGACCAAGCCCTTCTCGGTCCGCGAGCTGCTCGGCCGCGTCCGCGCCCAGCTCCGCCGCCGCGAGCTCGACCGCTCCGTCGGCGGCGAGGGCGCGTCGATCGAGGCCGGTCCGGTCTCGATCGACCTCGCGAGGCACCTCGTCAGCGTCCGGGGCGAGCCCGTCAACCTCACCCGGTCCGAGTTCCAGGTCCTGCGCCTGCTCGTCGAGCACCCCGGCCAGGTCTTCTCGCGCAACGAGATCATGGAGGAGCTCTGGCAGACGGAGTTCCGCGGGGACGTCCGGGCCTGCGACGTCCACATCTCCAACCTGCGGCAGAAGGTCGAGCGCGACCCGCAGAACCCCGAGCTGGTCCTGACCGTGCGCCGGGTCGGCTACCGCTTCGCCGCGGACGCTTCCTAGCCGGAAGCCGCCGAGCTGATACCGGGAGGTCCAGATCGGGATTCGTGCTCAGCTCGGGCTACAGGTCGGCGAGCTTGCAGCCCACCGGGGCCGAGCCGGCGGCCGGGCCGACCGGCGCTCCCGAGGTCCAGC
>DASSYK010000012.1:0-32568 GCA_035703345.1 Solirubrobacterales bacterium | reverse complement strand
CGTCAGCAGGTCGGAGAGCCGGCCGCGGTCGGAGGCGGCGCTGCGGAGCGTCGCCCTGCGGCTCCAGCCGCCGCCGGCCGCCAGCCGGGCGGAGAGGCGCAGCGCCCGCAGCGTGCGCCCGCGGCGCTCGGGGTGGGCGAGCAGGCGCGAGATCAGGAGCTCCAGGGCGCGCTCGAGCTGCTGGCCGGAGGAGGCGTCGGGCAGCTCGAGCTCGACCGCCAGCTCCTGGTGGGGGCGGCGCGGGCGCAGCGGCTCGTCGGACCCCCGGGCGAGGCGCAGGGCGCGCAGGCCGCCCTCGCCGAAGCGGTCGGCGACCGCGCCGCGCGGGAGCTCGGCCAGCCTGCCGAGGGTCGCGACACCGAGGCGCTCGAGCTCGTTGGGGAGGTCGTCGGGCTCGATCTCGTCGGCGAGCGCGGGCGAGCGCGGCCGGCGGAGGCGGCCGTGCAGCAGGGCGATCGGGAGCGGGGCGAGGAAGCGGCGGGCCCCGTCGGCGGGCACCACCGGAGGGCGCCAGCGGGGCCGGGCCCGGCGGGCGGCCGCGTAGGCGCAGAAGCGCCCGGGCGCGACCGCCAGCCGCACCGGCATCCGCGGAGCGCGGCGGGCGCGGTCCAGGACGCCGTCGATCCCGCCCCAGAGGCGGCGCAGCCCCTCGGCCTCGAAGAAGGCCTCACCGGGCCGCTCGGACTCCACCTCGGCGCCGATCTCCTCCAGCCCGCGCACGGCGCCCTCCCACGCGCGCTCGGCGCGCTCGGAATCGGGCGGCACCAGCAGCAGCTCGGGGCAGCGCGAGAGCGCCTCGCCGAGGCGCATCCCCGCTCGCAGCTCGAAGCGCTCGGCGGCGGGGGAGACCTCCCCGATCAGCTGCGCCGCGCCGGGCTCGGGTGCGAGGGCGGCCGGCCGGCGGAGCAACTCCCGCCGCTCGCCCAGCGCCGTCAGGAGCCTGAAGCGAGGGGCGAGGGCGCATGCGACCGTCATCGAACATATGTTCGTATAGGACTCCCGCACAGTCAAGGCTTCCGCGAAGAACTCGATGAAAGAGCCCACTTTCATGAGGTGTGAAAGGCGGCGGCCCGGGTAATCAACGGCCATGACACTTCTAGCCGTGATCGCATTCTGCATCGTCCTGCTGGTGCTGGCCTTCCTGGCGCCGCGGCTCTCGCGCCACTTCCAGAAGGCGGGCGACAAGCCGCTGCAAGTGGGCCAGCGAGCGGGATCCAGCGCGCCGGGCAAGCTCGGCGAGTGGCTCTCGAAGCCCTTCTCGAAGTCGCGCAAGGCCGTCGGCAAGAGCGGTGCCAAGGGGCGCGAGGGCAGGTCCAAGGCTCCGTTCTAAGCTTCGGGCCGCGATGTCCGAACGCGAGCGCAAGCGGGAGCCCTCCACCCGGGAGCTCCGCCTGAGGCAGGCCGAGCGCACCACCGACGAGCACGAGGCGCTCGAGGGCTCGGCGACGCCTGACGAGGCCCAGCAGCACGAGCGGCGGGCCGACAAGGCCGCCTACCTGGCGCGCAAGCTGGCCGAGCGCGAGCGCTCAGAACGCGAGCCCGAAGAGTGATCTGGCTCTACCGGGCTCCGTACTCGACCAACGTCGAGCGCGTCGTCCTCGCACTCGCCCACAAGGGCCTCACAGACCAGGTCGAGTCGATCGTCATCTCCTACGACGACCGCACCGAGGTCGAGGAGATCAGCGGCCAGGGGTTGGTGCCGGTGATCGACGACGAGGGCACGATCGTGATCGACTCGGCCCGGATCCTGCGCTACCTCGACGAGCGCTACCCCGAGCCGGCGATCTTTCCCGCGGACCCCGCGCGGCGGGCGGAGATGGACGTCTTCATCGAATGGTTCAACGAGGTCTGGAAGGGGCCGCCGAACACGATCGAGTTCGAGCTCTCGAGCGAAGAGCCCGACCAGGACGTGATCGCGAGCGAGGGCGCGCGGATGCAGGAGTCGCTCGCCCTCTTCGAGCGGATGCTCCAGGGCCGCGACTTCCTGATGGGCGACGAGGTCTCGGCCGCCGACTTCGTCGCCTTCCCGTTCCTCAAGTACGCGAGCCTGCGCGACCCCGACGACGACGAGCTCTTTCACCGCATCCTCGACGTGCACCAGCAGCCCGGCGACGACCACCCGCGGCTCGCCGCCTGGGTCGACCGGATCAACCGGCTCCCGCGCGCCTGAGGTGGCGCGCGGCCCCGCCGTGCGGCTCGCGATCCTCGCCGACACCCACATGCCGCGCGGCGGGCGGCGCCTGCCGGAGCGCTGCCTCGAGCTCTGCGCCGAGGCCGACCTGATCGTCCACGCCGGCGACCTCAGCGAGCGGGTCGTGCTTGACCGGCTGCGCGGGATCGGACCGGTGGTCGCGGTGCACGGCAACGTCGACAGCCCGGAGCTGCGGCGCGAGCTGCCCGAGAGCGTGAGCTTCGAGGCGGGCGGCGCCGAGATCGCGGTGGTCCACGACTCCGGCCCTCGTCGCGGTCGCCTCGAGCGGATGCGGGCCCGCTTCCCGGAGGCGGACGCCGTCGTCTTCGGCCACTCGCATCTGCCCCTGCACGAGGCCCGCCAGGGCTTCCAGATCTTCAACCCGGGCAGCCCGACCGAGCGGCGCCGGGCGCCCGCGCACACGATGGGCCTGGCGCGGGCGAGCGGGGGAGAGATCGCCTTCGAGCTGGTCGAGCTGCCCTGAGAACATGGAGTCGTGAGACCCCGTCTCGTCGCTTCGCTGCTGGTCACCGCGGCCCTCGCCGGCTGCGGCGGGGACGACGGCGACGGCGAGGAGATCCCCGGCGGCGCCGACCAGGAGGAGGCCCGCGTGATCGAGGAGTGGTCGACGGCGCTGCGGGAGGGCGACGTGGAGGGCGCCGCCGAGTACTTCGCGCTGCCGGCCCTCGCCCAGAACGGCACGGCGCCGCTCGCCCTGCGCACCCGCGAGGACGTGGTCTCGTTCAACGAGGCGCTGCCCTGCGGCGCGGAGCTGGTGAGCGCAGAGACTGCGGGCGACTACACGATCGCGACCTTCGAGCTGACCGAGCGGCCCGGGCCGGGCGAATGCGGGGCCGGCGTCGGCAGCACCGCCAAGACCGCGTTCGGGATCCGCGACGGCAAGATCGAGCGCTGGATCAGGGTCGTCGATGAGGACGACGCGCCGCTGCCCGTCCCCGAGGGGCCGGTCGTCTAGCGGGCTCCGGCGATGCGCTCGATCACGGCGTCGGTGAACTCCGTGGTCGAGGCGTGGCCCTTGAGGTCGGGTGTGCGGATGCCCGCGACGGTGGTCTCCATCACGGCGGCGTAGACCGCCCGCGAGGCGCGCTCGGCGCCGTCATGCCCCCTGGTCGCCGCGTAGTCGAGCAGGGCCCCGACGGCGAGGATCATCGCCATCGGGTTCGCCAGGTCCTTGCCCTCCAGGGCGGGCGCGGTCCCGTGTGGGGCCTCGGCCATCGCCACCCGCGGACGCAGCTCCTCGTCGAGCGAGAGCAGGATCGACTCGGCCCCCGCGATCGATCCGAACAGCGGCAGGACGAAGTCGGACAGGAGGTCGCCGTCGCGATTCAACGACGGGACCACCAGCGGGCAGTCCGCGCGGCCGGTGATCAGCCCGGCGTAGGTCGCGTCGATCAGGACCGGCTCGTACGGCGTGCCGGGGTGGCGCTCGGCGGCGGCGTCCATCTCCTCCTTCAGCATCCCCTCGTACACGGGGCTGACCGTCCACTTCGGCCCGCCGTAGACCTTTCCCTCGATCTTCTGTGCGGTGCGGAAGGCGTACTCCGCGACCGCCCGGCAGTTGGAGCGGTGGATCACCTCGGTCCGGTAGGCGACCTCGTCGCCGTCGGTGACCTCGCGCGACTCCTTCGCGCCGTAGGCGTCCTCGACCGCCATCCGCACCACCGAGATCGGGTGGTGGATGCCCCCGAACGGAGTCACCCCGGGGATCCGCCGCCCGGTCCGGACGATCACCTTGCCGTCGATCCCCTCGCGGATGATCCGGTTCGGGCTGCCGACGTCGTCGGCGCCCTCCGGCGTGATCGTCGCGGCCTTCAGCCCGAGGCCGGCCTCGACCATCGCCGCCGCCGCTCGCTCGCAGACCTCGTTCTTCGTCTCGCGCCGGCTCTCCAGCGAGAGGTCGAACCGCTGCAGCTCGACCTCCAGGCCGATCACCCCGGGCTCGAGCACCCGCAGCGACTGCTCGAGCAGCTCCTGGCCGGTCTGGTCGCCCTCGAGCACGACTATCCTGAGCGCCGCCATGGCGGTCAACCTACCCCGGCGAGCGCCGGCTCACCCATGACGGGCACCGAGAAGTGCACCTGGTGCGGCGCCGCCGTCGAGATGGGCGAGGGCTTCCGCGCCTACGAGCCCGCCGGCGATCGCCGTGCGGTCTTCTGCCGCCTCGAGCACGTCGTCCCCTGGGCCATGCAGGACGCACACTGGGACGCGGGCACGCTGACCGAGGACGGCGGCATCGACGACGAGGTCTCCCGCTGCTCCTTCTGCGAGGCCGAGCTCGGCGACGTCCACGTCCTCCTCGTCAGCCACCGCGGCGACTTCCGCATCCCCGACGGCTTCTGCTCCGTCGACCACCTGGCCCAGTGGGCGAAGGAAGGCGGCCGCTGGCGCTGAGGCTCGGGCGCCCGCCGTTTCGCGTCGGACGCGGCGCCCCGGGCGCGCTCGGCGAATGTCGGTCGTTTGTGGGGCCTATGGACCCCACAAAGACCTCTTTGCGGCCGGGAGTCGAAGGCTCGAAGGGCCGACTTGTCCGCGATTTGCGGGAAGCGCGGCTCACAACCACTTGACGTGACGTGCGCCGGGGCGTAGATTGCTCTGCATAGGGAACGACGCAAGTCGTTTCCAGAGAGGTCGAAAGACCACTCGAACTGGAAAAGCCGCAAGGCCGATCCAAGGCGAAGGGCCCAGGCAACTGGGCCCTTTGTTTTGCCTCACTCGCCCTGCTGCTCGGGGGCGCTCTTCTTCGCGCCGCCCTTCGCCGCCGCGGACTTCTCCTTGGCCGCCCGCGCCTTCTTCTTCGCGGCGGCGCGCTCGGCCGCCTTGGCGGCGGCGATCTCCGCGGGTGTCGGGGCTGCCGCGAACGCGGCGATCAGGGCGGCGACGCGGTCGGGCGCCTCCACGTTGGGGGAGTGGCCGGCGCCCTCGATCAGCTCGATCCGCACGTTCTCGATGTCCTCGTAGCGCTCGACCGCGGCCGGCGTGTCGTAGATCTGGTCCTCGGTCCCGAAGATCACCAGCACCGGGATCTGCAGCGCGCTGAGGCGGTCGTCGAGGGGGCGGACCTCGGTGTAGTCGCCCTCGGCCTCGGCGGCTTCCTTGTAGGCCGTGTAGGTCATCGCGTCGAAGTCGTCGACGACCTGGTCGGGGTTCTCGAAGCCGCTGGCGATGTTGAAGTCCGGCGCGAAGGCCTGCTCGTACTCGTCGCGGACGACCGAGTTCGGCGCCACCTCGGTGACGCGCTTCAGCGCCTGGCCGACGATGGGCTCGTAGCCGAGCTCGGCGAGGAACGAGAGGTCCTCGTAGCTGTCGTCGGCGGCCTGGTCGATGATGACCACCTTGGCTGCGACGTCCGGGCTCTGCTCGGCGATCGCGGCCGCGACGGTGCCGCCGAGCGAATGGCCGACGATGGTCGCGTCGCGTACGTCGAGCCGGCCGAGCACCTCCGCGATGGCGGCGGCCTGGTCCTCGATCGAGTAGCCGCTTCCGGGCTTGGCGGAGCCGCCGTGGCCGAGCAGGTCGGTGCGGATGACGCGGTGGTCGGCGGCGAGCTGCGGCGCCATCTCGTCCCACCAGTGCATCGAGCACGTGTAGCAGTGGACGAGCACGATCGGCTTGCCCGCGGGATCGCCCTCCTCGAGCACCTGGACCTCGCCCTTGGCGGTGTCGATCAGCTCGGCCCCCTCGACGTTGCGCTCGGCGTCCTTGGTCTCGTTCGAGACCGTGATCGCGTTGAGAACGAGCAAAATCACGATCCCGGCGAACACCGCCAGGAGGATCTTGACCCAGCGCTTCACTCGCCCTAGCCGTCCGCGGAGTCGCCCGTGCGCGGGCCGATGCCGAGCTCATCCGCCCGCTCCGCGAGCGCCGCGATGATCAGCGCCATGTGCTCGTCGGCGTCGACGCCCAGCTCGTCGATCCCGCGCTGGACCTGGTCTCGGTCCACGGCTGCAGCGAACGAGGGCTGCTTCAGCTTCTTCTTGACCGACTTGGGCTTCATGCCCTCGATGCCCGTCGGGCGCACGAGCGCGCAGGCCGCGACGAAGCCCGAGAGCTCGTCGACCGCATACAGGGTCCTGGCGAGCTGCGTCTCCCGCGGGACCTCGAGGAAGTCGGCGTGGCCGGCCACCGCGTCGATCACCTCCCGGGGATAGTCCAGCTTCTCGAGCTCCTTCAACGCGTAGCGTGGATGGCCCGTGTCGAGGTCGGGGTAGCGCTCGTAATCGAGGTCATGCACGAGCCCGGCGACCGCGTAGAGCTCCTCGTCCTCGCCCCACTTGCGGGCATAGGCGCGCATCGAGGCCTCGACCCCGAGCAGGTGCTTCCGCAGCGAGTCGCTCTCGACCCACTCTGTCACCAGCCGCCATGCATCGTCCCTTGAGACCTCGGTCATCGCTCACGATTACCCTAGACGGCGATGGAGAAGTTCGTGATCCAAGGCGGCACCCCTCTCTCGGGCGAGATCGTCGCGGCCGGCAACAAGAACGCGGCGCTCCCGATCCTGGCCGCGTGCCTGCTCACCGAGGAGGAGGTGCTGATCAGCAACGTGCCGCGGATTCGCGACGTCGGCTCGATGCTCGAGCTCCTCAAGGGCCTGGGCGTGAAGGTGGAATGGACCGCCGAGAACGAGGTCCGCCTCCGGGCCGACTCCGTCCACGAGAGCCACGAGGTCGACGAGGAGCCCGCCCAGCGCATCCGCGCCTCCTTCCTCGCTGCCGGCCCGCTGCTGGCCCGCTTCGGCGAGGCCAGGCTCCCGTCGCCCGGCGGGGACACGATCGGCCGCCGCCGCCTCGACGCCCACCTCGACGCCTTCAAGGACATGGGCGCAAAGGTGGGAGGGGGCACCTGGATCGAGCTCGAAGCTCCCGCCGACGGGCTCAAGGCCAGCCGGATCTTCATGGACGAGCCCTCGGTGATGGGCACCGAGAACGCGCTGCTCGCGGCGGCGCTGACGCCCGGGCCGACCACGATCGGCAACGCCGCCTGCGAGCCCCACGTCCAGGACCTGGCGCGCATGCTCTGCAAGATGGGCGCGCAGGTGGACGGCATCGGCTCCAACGTGATGACCGTGCACGGCCGCGACAAGCTCGGCGGCGCCGAGCACAAGATCTGCCCGGACCACATCGAGATCGCGAGCTTCATGGCGCTCGCCGGGACCACCGGCGGCGAGCTGCGCATCCGCGACGCCGATCCCGAGGACCTGGTCGGCATCCGCCGCCACTTTCGCCGCCTCGGGCTGCAGTCGATGATCGAGGGCAACGACGTCCTGGTCCCGCCGGAGCAGAAGCTGACCGTCAAGGACGACCAGGGCGACGCGATCCCGAAGATCGACGACGGCCCCTGGCCGGCCTTCCCGGCGGACCTCACCTCGATCGCCCTGGCGCTCGCGACGCAGGCCGACGGGACGATCCTGATCTTCGAGAAGATGTTCGAGAACCGGCTGTTCTTCGTCGACAAGCTCGTCGCGATGGGCGCTCGGATCACGCTGTGCGATCCCCACAGGGCGATCGTCAGCGGTCCGAGCCGTCTTCACGGCGAGCGACTGGAGAGCCCGGACATCCGCGCGGGCATGGCGATGCTCATCGCCGCGCTGGCGGCCGAGGGCACCTCGGAGATCGGCAACATCGTGCAGATCGACCGCGGCTACGAGCGCATCGACCTGCGCCTGCGCGACCTCGGCGCCCGCATCGAGCGGGTCGCCTCGGAGCGCGTCCCGGCCTAGCCGTCATCGGCCGGCATCTCCTCGGCATCAACGCGCACGTCCTCGGCTTCGCCTGCGGGCGTACGCGGTTGCGACGCCTGCGTGGGGGCTGCGGAGGCTTCGCCCGTGTGACGCGAGCGGGGGAGACCCTGAAGCCGAGCCGCGACCCCGCTTGCGGACGACCACCTGCCCACCTCTAAGGTGGACCGCCGCATGATCCATCCCATCCCACCCGGAACGCGGGACATCCTCGCGGACGAGATGCGCGAGCTGCGCGCCCTGCAGGGCACGCTGGTCGAGGTGTTCGAGGGTCACGGCTACGGCCAGGTTGCGACGCCGACTCTCGAATACGACGAGGTGCTGAAGCGCGGCGACGAGCGCGGCGCCGTGGGCGCCTACCGCTTCTTCGACGAGCGCGGCGACCTGCTGGCGCTGCGCTCGGACATGACGATCCCGATCGCGCGTCTCGCCGCGAGCCGCTACGCGGAGGCCGAGCCGCCGCTCCGCTTCTCCTACATCGGCAACGCCTACCGGTCGGTCACGCAGGGCCGCGCGCAGATGCGCCAGTTCATGCACGCGGGGGTGGAGCTGCTCGGCGCGCCTGCGCCCGAGGGCACCGCCGAGGTGATCGGCGTGCTGAGCGCCGCGCTCGACGCCGTCGGCCTCAACCGCGCGGTGGTCGGCCTGGGCAACGCCGACGTCTACCCGCAGCTGCTGGCCGAGCTGGGCGTCGAGGACGAGCCGCGCCGCCGGGTCCTCGATCGCCTCTCCGCGCACGACCTGGTCGGGCTCGAGCAGGAGGTCGACGCCCTCGAGGGGCTCTCGGATGACGGCCGCGAGGCACTGCTGCGGCTGCCGGGCCTGCGGGGCGGGGCGGAGGTCCTCGAGCAGGCTCACGAGCTCGGCGGCGGCGCCGTGGAGCGCGCGACCGAGCGCCTGAGGGCCACCTACGACGCCCTCGCGGAGCGGGGCGTCGCGGGGCGGCTCCAGATCGACTTCAGCCTGGTCCGCGACCTCGGCTACTACACGGGCGCGATCCTCGAGGTCTACGACCCGGCCCTCGGCCACATCCTCGGCGGCGGCGGCCGCTATGACAACCTGCTCGCCCGCTTCGGGATGGAGATGCCGGCCGCCGGGTTCAGCCTCTACCTGGAGCGGGTGCATCTCGCCCAGATGGAGGAGGAGCGCATGGCGGAGGAGACGGGCAAGTGACCCCGCCGACGGTCGAGGGTCCCGTCCGGGCCCGCATCGGGGGCTCGCTGAAGCTCGCGCTGCCGCGCGGCGCGCTGTTCGGCGAGACGCTCGACGCGCTGGACGCGATCGGGCTCGACACCTCCGAGATGCGCGGCGACTCGCGCTCCCTGATCTTCGAAGTCGGGGAGCTGACGATCGTGACGATGCGGCCCTCCGACGTGCCCACGTACGTCGAGGCGGGCGCCGCCGACGTCGGGATCACCGGCAAGGACGTGCTGATGGAGCAGAGCGACCGGATCGTCTACGAGATCCTCGACCTGCGCTTCGGCGGCTGCCGGATGGTTCTGGCGGCCCGGACCGGCGACGGGAGCCTGGATGAGGCGGAGCGCCGCACCGGGGCGATGCGGATCGCGACCAAGTACCCGCGCATCGCCGAGCGCTACTTCGACGAGACCGGCCGCCAGGCCGAGGTGATCGAGGTCAAGGGCTCGGTCGAGCTGGCGCCACTGGTCGGCCTCGCCGACGGCATCGTCGACCTCGTCGCCACCGGGCGGACCCTCGCCGAGAACGGGCTCGAGGTGCGCGAGGAGATCGCGCCCTCGACCGCGCGCCTGGTCGCCAACCGCGTCTCGCACAAGCTGCGCGCGGCCGAGGTCGACGACCTGGTCGAGCGCCTGAGGAAGGCGACGTCGTGAAGGTCTCGCGCTTCGACTGGGACGGGAGCGACGCCCGCGGCCTTGCGGCCGAGCTGCGCGCCCTGCAGCCGCCGCCCGGCGAGGTGGCCGACGCCGTCGCCCGGATCATCGACGAGGTGGAGCGGGGTGGCGACGCGGCCGTGCTGGAGGCGGAGGAGCGCTTCGGCGGGGCCAGGCCCGAGTCCCTGTCCGTCGATCCCGCCGACGCCGACGCCGCGCGCGCCGCGGTCCCCGAGGACCTCTCCGCGGCTCTCGAGCTCGCCGCCGGGAACATCCGGCGCGTCGCCGAGGCGGAGGCGATGGCGGACCTGAGGGTCACGCTCCCGCAGGGCCAGGCCGTGCGGCTGCGCAGCGTGCCTGTGGCAGCGGCCGGGGCCTACGCGCCGGGCGGCAATGCCGCCTACCCCTCAACCGTCCTGATGTGCTGTGTGCCGGCCAAGGTGGCCGGGGTGGAGCGGGTCGCCGTCGTCTCCCCGCCCGCCTCGGGCGGTGCGCCGAATCCGGCGGTGCTGGCGGCATCCGCGATCGCGGGCGCGGACGAGGTCTACGCGACGGGCGGGGTGCAGGCGATCGCCGCCCTCGCCCTCGGCACCGAGAGCATCGCGCCGGTCGACGTGATCGTCGGCCCGGGGAATCGCTACGTGCAGGAGGCCAAGCGCCAGCTCTACGGCCGGGTCGGCATCGACGGTATCGCCGGGCCCAGCGAGCTGATGGTGATCCTCGACGAGGACGCGAACCCCGACTGGCTCGCCCTCGACCTCTGCGCGCAGGCCGAGCACGGCGACGACGGGCTGCTCGTGGCGGCCGCCGCCGCCGACGAGACGCTGGCGGGCATCGAGCGCGCCGTCGACGAGGCGGCCTCGGCGCGGGACGCCGTCGGAGATGCCCCCTTCGCGCTGGTCAAGGTCCCCTCGCCCGAGGCGGCGCTCGAGCTGTCCGACGCCCTCGCCCCCGAGCATCTCGAGCTCGCCTGCGAAGGCGCCGAGGCGCTCGCCGCGAGCGTCAGCACCGCCGGGTGCGTCTTCGTCGGCGACCGCGGCGCAACCGCTTTCGGCGACTACGCGGCCGGCTCCAACCACGTGCTTCCCACGGGCGGCGCCGGCCGCTACACGGGCCCGCTGGGCCCGACCGTCTTCCGGCGCCGGATCGGCGCTGTCACCGTCACGCAGGAGGCCGCCCAGGGGCTCGCTCCCGCTGTCGCTACCCTGGCCCGCGCCGAGGGCTTCCCGGTTCACGCAGAGTCGGTCGAGGCCCGCCTCGAAGACGAGCAAGGGGAGCGAGCGTGAGCCGCACCGCAGAGATCAAGCGCGAGACAAAGGAAACACGGGTCTCGCTGCGCCTGTCGCTGGACGGGGGAGAGGCGAGCGCCAAGACGGGGGTCGGATTCTTCGACCACATGCTCGACCTGCTCGCGCGCCACGGCCGCCTCGGCCTCGAGGTCGAGGCCACCGGCGACCTGGAGACGGGCGGGCACCACACCGTGGAGGACGTCGGCATCGTGCTCGGCCAGGCCATCGACCAGGCGCTCGGCGACCGCGCCGGGATCCGACGCTACGGCTCGGCGCTCGCGCCGATGGACGAGGCGCTCGCCGAGTGCGCGCTCGACATCTCAGGGCGGCCGATGACCGTCTGGGAGGCCGAGCTGCCCGACGTCGCGATCGCGAACTTCGACAGCGAGCTGGCCGAGGAGTTCTTCCGGGCGGTGGCCAACAACGCCAAGCTCACCCTGCACCTGGAGATCCGCTACGGAGCCAACGTGCATCACATGATCGAGGCCGCGTTCAAGGCGTTCGCCCGCGCGCTGCGCGAGGCCGTCTCGATCGACCCGGACGAGACCGGGGTCCCCTCGACCAAGGGGACGCTGAGCGGATGAGCGCCTCGATCGCGATCCTGGATTACGGGATGGGCAACCTCCGCTCGGTCGAGAAGGCGCTCGAGCACATCGGCGCCGAGGCGACCCGGACCGCCGATCTCGAGCTGGCGGCGCGGGCGGACGGCGTGATCCTCCCGGGCGTGGGCGCGTTCCCGAAGGCGATGGCGCGCATCCGCGCCGACGGCTTCGACGACTTCGTCGCCGCCCGGGTGGCGGAGGGCAGGCCCGTGCTCGGCGTCTGCCTCGGGCTGCAGCTCCTGTTCGAGGACAGCGTCGAGAACGAGGGAGCGAGCGGCCTCGGGCTGATGCCGGGGCCGGTCGGGCCGCTCGCCGCCAACGGCTACAAGGTCCCGCACATCGGCTGGTCGCCCGTGCGCTGGGAGCACGACTCGCGGCTGACCGCGGGGCTCGGCGCCGAGACCCCGTTCTACTTCGTCCACTCCTTCGTCCCGCGCCCCGAGCGCCCGGACGACGTGCTCGGCACCGCGGCCTACGGTGAGCGCTTCGTCTGCGCCGTCGAGCGCGGGCCGCTGTACGGCGTCCAGTTCCACCCCGAGAAGTCGAGCGCGGCCGGCCTCGGCCTGCTGCGCAACTTCGCGGGCGTCTGCGCCTCGTCGTCTTGATCCTCTACCCCGCGATCGACATCCGCGACGGCCATGCCGTCCGCCTCACGCAGGGCGACTACGACCGCGAGACGGTCTACGACGCCGATCCCGTCGACGCGGCGCTTCGCTGGCAGGAGGACGGCGCGCGCTGGCTGCACGTCGTCGATCTCGACGGGGCCAGGACCGGCGAGCCGGTCAACCTCGACCAGGTGCGGCGCATCGTCGCCGCGACGAGCATCCCGATCCAGCTCGGGGGTGGCCTGCGCGACTCCGGCAAGGTCGAGGAGGCGATCGCGACCGGGGTCGAGCGCGTCATCCTCGGCACGGCCGCGGTCCGCGACCCCGACGTGGCCGAGGCGATCGCCGCCGCGCATTCCGACCGCGTCGTCGCCTCGGTCGACGCCCGCGCGGGACGCGTCGCCGCCGAGGGCTGGACCCGGGAGTCCGGATCCGGGCCTGCCGAGGTGATTGCGCATCTCACCGAGCGCGGCATCCAGCGCTTCGTCTACACGCCCGTCGAGGTGGACGGCCTGATGGAGGGCCCGGACCTGGACTCGCTCGTGGAGCTGGCCCATTCGACGGAGTCCGAGCTGATCTACTCGGGCGGCGTCGGGTCGCTCGAGGATCTCGACGCCCTCGGCTCGCTCGGCCTCGGCAACGTCGGCGGCGTGATCGTCGGCAGGGCTCTGTACGAGGGGAGATTCGGCGTCACGGAGGCCCAGGCCGCGCTCGGCGGATAGAGTCGGCTCATGTTGCGCCGGCTCTTCGGGCCGTTCTTCGTCTTGGCCGGGGTGATGCACTTCCTCAAGCCCCGCTGGTACGAGCGGATCATGCCGCCGTACGTCCCGGCGCACCGAGAGACGGTCTACGCGAGCGGTGTCGCCGAGATCGCCGGCGGGCTCGCCACGCTCCACCCGGCCACCCGGCGCTTCGGCAGCGCCTTCAGCATCGCGACGCTGCTCGCCGTCTTCCCCGCGAACGTGCACATGGCGATCAACGCCGGCGACTTCAAGGACGTACCCGGCGGCGAGGCCGCGCTGTGGGCTCGTCTGCCGGTGCAGGCCCTCTTCATCGCGTGGGCCTACGCAGCGGGCGACTGGGACGAACCGGATTGAGCAACCTGGAGAAGCTTCGCCGCGGCCAGGAGTCCTTCACGACGCCGACGACGTGCTGGTCGTGACCGAGCACCTCGAGGCTCGGGGACTCGAGAGCGGGATCGAGGTCGAGATGCGCGCGTACTCCACCTACTGGTTCGAGGACGGCAAGATCGTCCGGCGGCGAGCGTTCGTGGATCCGGAGGGAGCGCTGGCCGCCGCCGGCGCGGCCTGAGCCCCGCCGACCCTCGCGATCCCGGCTGAGCGCGGCTCCCGGCTACCCTGCGGCGGATGGTGCTGAAGCGCGTGATCCCCTGCCTGGACGTGGACTCCGGCCGTGTCGTCAAGGGCACGAACTTCGTCGACATCCGCGACGCGGGCGATCCCGTCGAGCTCGCCGAGCGCTACGACGCCGAGGGCGCGGACGAGCTGATCTTCCTCGACATCACCGCGTCGCACGAGAGCCGCGACACCATCGTCGAGCTGGCCCGCCGCACTGCCGACAACGTCTTCATCCCGTTCACGATCGGAGGCGGCATCCGCTCCGTCGAGGACGCGCAGGCGGTGCTCGACGCCGGCGCCGACAAGGTCTCGGTCAACTCGGCCGCGCTGGCGCGCCCCGAGCTGATCGGCGAGCTGGCCGAGGTCTTCGGGGCTCAGTGCGTCGTGATCGCGATCGATGCCCGGCGCCGCGACCCGGCCCTCGCGTCGCCGGCGTGCGAGCGGCCCGAGTGGGACGTCTACACGCACGGAGGACGCACCAAGGTGGAGGGCCGCGAGGCCGTCGAGTGGGCGCGGGAGGCGACCCGGCGCGGAGCTGGGGAGGTGCTGCTGACGAGCATGGACCGAGACGGCACCAACGACGGTTACGAGCTGGAGCTGACCCGCGCCGTCGCCGACGCCGTGGACGTCCCCGTGATCGCATCCGGCGGCGCCGGCAACCTCGACCACCTCGTCGAGGCGATCGGCGACGGCCACGCCGACGCCGTGCTCTGCGCCTCGATCTTCCACTACGGCGACTACACGGTCGCCGAGGCGAAGCAGCGGATGGCGGAGGCCGGGATCCCGGTGCGGACCTGAGGGCCCGCCGGAGGCGGCGCTACTTCTTGCCGCCCTTCTCCTTGCCGTCGCCCTTGCCGCCGCCCGGCTTGCCCGTCTTCGGCTTGCCCGGCCGCATCGCGTAGATCGTCTTGTAGCCGGTCAGGTAGAGGCGCTTGCCGTCGGAGATGATGGGGTTGTAGGCGCCGTCGCGGAAGGTCCAGATGCGCTCGCCGTTCGCGGCGTTGAACGCGTAGGTCTCCGTGGTGTCGAGGTTCGCGACGTAGACGGTCTCGCCGATCAGGCTGGCTGCTCCGATCACCGACCCGCCGGCATCGGCCGACCAGCGCTCGTCCCCGCTGCGGGCATCCAGCGCGTAGAACGTGCTGCCGCCGAAGACGCCGAAGTACACGGTGGGCTCGGTGTTCGGGGTGTCGGCTGCGACCGCGCCGGCGTAGACCTCGCCGCCGATCGTGTGGCTCCAGGCCAGATCCCCGCTCTCCTTCTCCCAGCTGTAGACGCGGCCGTCCTTGGAGCCCGCGTAGACACGGCCGAACGCCACCGCCGCCGTGCCGTAGAAGGCGCCGGCGCTGAAGCCCGTGCCCTGGGAGCTCGACTGCCACTTGATCGAGCCGTCGTTGAGCCGGACAGCGCTCATGGTGCCGCTGTAGTCGCCGATGTAGGCGACCCCGTCGCTGATCGCGGGCGCGGCCTTGACCTCTCCCGGCAGGTCCGTCTCCCAGATCGTCTTGCCGCTGAGGCGGTCGAGGGCGTAGAGCTTCCCGCACTCGCAGCCGACGATCAGGCGGTCCTTGACCACCACCGGCGAGGTCTCGGTGCGGCCCGGCAGCGGCCGCTTCCAGCGCGTGTTCCCGGTCTTCGCGCTCACGCCGAGGACCTGGCCCGGCTCGAGGTTCGCGAAGTAGAGCCACTTGTCGTGGTAGGCGGGGGCGGCGGCGTTCAGCCTGGCGATCTCGCGGCGCCAGCGGATCTTGCCGTTGCGCGTCTTCACCGAGAAGGCCTCGCCGTTGTTGTTGATCCCGAAGATCTGCTCGCCGTGCAGGACGGGCGAGTACTCGAGGAGCTTGCGCCCGTTGAAGGTCCAGGCGACACGGAACGGGGGCTTCACGCCCTCGGTCGGCAGGTAGCGGGTGCGCTGCGGGTTGAGGCCGTAGAGGGGCCAGTTGGCGACCCCGATCGGCTCCTGGCCCTGGTCGGTGACCTCGAAGGCCGCGTCCGGGTTGGAAACGTCTGCCGGCCGCTTGAGGATGAGGTAGCCCACCAGGCCGCCGATCGCGACAAGGGCGACCGCGCCGCCGACAAGCGTCGCGGTGCGGTGCTCACTCCAGAGTTTCTTCAGCGTTCCCATCTCGTCCCTGCCTGCATGTACGGATGCGCGCCGGGATCCCAGGCCATTCGGCGAGCGCACATGGTAGGTAACTCGCAGCGAATGTCCGCCGATCCGCAGATCGACCCCTCCGCCCTCGGAGAGCGCCTCGACGCGCTTCCCGGCATCGCCGAGCTGCGCGCCGCGGCGGGCGCCGCCCCCGCCTACCTTGTCGGCGGGGCCGTGCGGGACCTCCTGCGCGGCGAGGCGCGCAGCGACCTGGACATCGTGGTCGAGTCCGACTTCGGGCCGATCGCCGAGGCGCTCGGCGGCGAGCTGGTCGAGCACGAGCGCTTCCAGACCGCCAACGTGCTGGTCGGCGAGCTCGACGTCGACATCGGGCGCGCCCGCACCGAGACCTACGCCCACCCGGGCGCGCTCCCCGACGTCGCCCCCGCGACGATCGCCGACGACCTCGCGCGCCGCGACTTCACGATGAACGCGATGGCCGTTCCGTTGGCCGGCGAGCCCGAGTTGATCGACCCCCACGGGGGCCTGGACGACCTGCGCGCGGGCCTGCTGCGCGTGCTGCACCCGGGCTCGTTCGCGGACGACCCCACCCGCGCGCTGCGCGCGGCGCGCTACGTCGCCCGGCTCGGGTTCGAGCTGGAGCCGGAGACCGCCCGCCAGCTCCGCGCCGCCGACCTGGAGACCGTCTCCCAGGACCGGATCATCGGCGAGCTCGGGAAGATCGCGATCGAGGAGCAGCCGAGCCGCGCGCTGGCGCTGATCGCCGACTGGGGCCTGCTCGACCTGGGCACGGCGCCGAAGCTCGCCGCAGCCCTGGAGCGGCTGTTCGAGGCCGACCCGATCTGGGCGGAGTTCGCCGACCGCGACACCGCGATCCTGCTCGCGATCGCCCCGGCCGAGCGCGCGCGCAGCCTGCGGGGCAGGGCCGCCAGGCTCAGCCACCACAAGACGCCCGGCTCGCCGGCGGAGATCCACGTCCTCGCCCACGACCACTCCGCGGAGGTGCTGGCCATCGCGCGGGCGGCCGGGGCGCGCTGGCTGGACGACTTCGCCGAGCGCCTGCGCCACGTGGACCTCGAGATCACGGGCTACGACCTGATCGAGGCCGGCGTCCCGGAGGGCCCGGCCATCGGGCGCGCCCTGAACGCCGCCCTTGCGGCGAAGCTGGACGGCACCGTCTCCGACCGCGACGGCGAGTTCCGGGTCGCCCTCGCGGCGGCCGAGGAGCCCGGCAGTGCCACTGACTAGCCTGCGGGCGATGGAATGGCGCGAGCGAGACGGCCTGCGCTGGCTGGAGGCCGGCCTGCCCGGCGCCCGCGCGGCCTTCTCGACGCGGGCGGGGGGCGTGAGCGAGCCGCCCTACGACTCCCTGAACGTCGCCGTCAAGACGGGCGACGAGCCGGGCCGAGTGCACGACAACCGCCGCGCCCTTGCGGCCGCGCTGGGGATCGCGCCCGAGAACGTCGTGATGGCGCGCCAGGTGCACGGCGCCGATCTGGTCTGGCACGACCACCCGCAGGAGCCGCGCGTATTCGCCGACGTCGTCCCCAGCCCGGTCGAGGCCGACGCCCACGCGACGGACCAGCCCGGCCTCGTGCCGCTCGTGATGACCGCCGACTGCCTGCCGGTCGCGCTGGCAGGCCCCGGCGGCGTCGCGATGGCGCACGGCGGCTGGCGCGGGCTCGCCGGCGGCATCCTCGCGACGGCCGCGCAGCGCGTGGACGCGACCGCTGCCGCGATCGGGCCGGGCATCGGTCCCTGCTGCTACGAGGTCGGCGAGGAGGTGCTCGCGGCCTTCTCCGGCCTCGACGGCGTCGCCGAGGGCCGGATGCTCGACCTCACCGCGGTGGCCCGCCGGCTGCTGCAGCGGGCAGGGGTGGAGCAGGTCGACGCGGCCGAGCTCTGCACCAGCTGCAATCCCGGGCTGCT
This sequence comes from Solirubrobacterales bacterium, assembly GCA_035703345.1. Taxonomy (GTDB): domain Bacteria; phylum Actinomycetota; class Thermoleophilia; order Solirubrobacterales; family 70-9; genus DASSYK01. The sequence continues at coordinate 14,876 of DASSYK010000012.1, read as the reverse complement.
CTACTCGCACCGCCGCGACGGCGAGCGCACGGGCCGCCAGGCCGGGCTCGCCTGGCTCGAGGCCGACGGGCGGGAGGTGGCCGCCTGATGGCCGTGCGGCGGTTCGACGACCTGGACCCCGCGCGCGTCCGCGCCAACCTCGAGCGCATCCGCGAGCGGGCCGGCGACGAGGTGGAGATCCTCGCCGCCACCAAGTACGTGCCCGTCGAGGCGATGGGTGCGCTGGCGGAGGCCGGGGTCACACTCGTCGGCGAGAACCGCCTCCAGGATCTCGAGGCCAAGCGCGAGCGCTGGGGCGACGCATTCGCCTGGGACTTCATCGGGAACCTCCAGAGCCGCAAGGTCCGCCGGATCCTGCCGCTCGTGCGCCTGATCCACTCGGTTGCGACCGACTCGGTGCTCGAGCAGCTCGCCAAGCACGGCACCCCCGACACGTCCGTGCTGGTCGAGGTCAACCTCTCCGGCGAGGAGAGCAAGGGCGGGGTGCCGCCCGAGGAGCTGGCCGGCTTCATCGAGCGCTGCCCCGCCCGCGTCGAGGGCCTGATGACGATGCCGCCCTTCGCCGATGACCCCGAGGCCTCCCGGCCCTACTTCGCGCGCCTCGCCGAGCTGGCGGCCGCGCACGGCCTCGAGCGGCTCTCGATGGGCACGAGCCAGGACTGGCCGGTCGCAGTCGAGGAGGGCGCGACGATCATCCGCGTAGGGACGGTGCTCTACGGGTAGCCGGGGAACATGCAGGACTCGTGCGCTCTCGCACTATCCTGTTCGGACTGGAATCTTCCGCTCCGGGAAAAGGAATAAGGAGCGGAAAGCCGAAACTGAGCGCTGATGAGCTTCAAGGACACATGGCGACGCTCGCTCGAGTACTTCGGCCTCGTCGAGGGCGATTACATCGAGGAGGGCGAGTACTACGACGAGGCGGACACCGGCTCGGAGATGGCGCTGGACGAAACCACCGCGGCTCCGCGCGAGGCGGCGCCCGTGAGCAGCATCCGCGGCAGCAGGCGCGGCCGCGAGGACGACATCGACGACATCTTCGGCGACGAGCCCGCTCCGCGCCGCAGCCGCCTGCGTGCGGTCGACGAGGAGCAGGCGCCCAGGCGTGGACGTCGCTCCGGCAACGGCGGCGGTGGGCGCGGAGGCTCCGACTTCTCGATGCACGTAGTCACCCCGCGCAGCTTCAACGACGCCCAGCAGGTCGCCGACGAGTTCAAGCGGCAAAAGCCGGTGATCATCAACCTCCAGAACTCCGACCGCGAACTGGCCAAGCGCCTGATCGACTTCTCGTCCGGCATGACCTACGCCCTCGGCGGAGGCATGCAACGGATCTCCCAGGGCATCTTCCTGCTCACTCCCGCCAACGTGGACGTCAGCGCCGAGGAGAAGGCGCGCATCCTCGAGGGCGGCTTCTTCAACCAGAGCTAGCTTCTAGAGTCCCGGCCGTGAAGGTCGGATTCATCGGCGCTGGGAACATGGCCACCGGGCTGGCTCGCGGCTGGGCCAGGGCGTCCGGGGAGCCCGGCGCCCCCGACGCGATGGTGTTCGCCGACGCGTCGGCGGAGCGCGCGCAGGAGCTCGCCTCCGAGGTCGGAGGCGAGGCCCTGGACTCGAACCGCGCCGTGGCCGGTGCCGCCGACCTGGTGCTGCTGGCGGTCAAGCCCAACGTCCTCGACGACGTCGCGGCCGACCTGGTCGAAGCCCGCACGCCCGTGCTCTCGATCCTCGCCGGCACCTCCGTCGAGCGGCTCCAGGAGGCCCTGCCGGGCATCGAGCTCGTGCGGGTGATGCCCAACCTCGGCGCGCAGCTCCGCCAGGGCGTGTTCTGCGTCGCGTTCCCCGAGGAGCTCGAGCAGGAGCGGCGCGACCAGGCGACGGCGCTGCTCGGGCTGCTCGGCGACGTGATCGAGCTCGACGAGGGCCTGATCGACGCCGCGACGGCGCTGATGGGCTGCTCCCCGGGCTACCTCGCCCTGATGGCCGAGGTGCTGGTGGAGGAGGGGGTCAAGACCGGCCTCACCGAGGATCAGGCCCTGCGCATGGTCGCTCGCTCGATGGCGGCGACCGGCGGGCTGCTCGACCTGCATCAGCCGGCGGCGCTGAAGCAGGCGGTGGCGTCACCCGGCGGCATGACCGAGGCGGGGCTGGACGCGCTCACCGAGCGGAAGGTCGACGAGGCGCTGCGCGCGGCGGTGGACGCCTCGCTGGAGCGGGCTCGGGGGCTGAGCGGATGAGCCTGCAGCCGCTGCTTGCTCTCACCCGGAACGACGTGGCCGACTACGTCGGCGCGCTCTTCCTCGTCTACTTCGTCCTGATCTTCGTCCGGATCCTGCTCTCGTGGATCCCGCGGATGCCCTACAACCGGGCGCTGCGCGGGTTCGTCGACTTCGTCCACGAGACCACGGACCCGTACCTGAACGTCTTCCGCCGCCTGCTGCCGCCGCTCGGCGGCGGCGGGATGGCGATCGACATCAGCCCGATCCTCGCGATCATCGTCCTGCTGATCGTGGAGCGCATCGTCGTCGGGCTGATCGCGGGTTGAGCGGCCGCCTCCGAGCTGCGGTGCTCGCGCTGGCGATGTGCGGCGTGGTCGTCGTCTTGGACCAGGCCAGCAAGTACGTCGTCCGGGACCGCATCGGCCGCGGGGACGAGGTCGAGGTCCTGCCGTTCCTCGACCTGACGAACACGCGCAACAAGGGGGTCGCCTTCGGCATGGCGGACGGCGTCTCGCCGGTGCTGATCGGCGCCACGATGCTGCTCCTGCTGGGCCTGCTCGTCTACCTCGGCGGGCGCGGCCGGGTCGGGGTCGCGATCTGGCTTCCCGCGGGCCTGCTGATCGGCGGCGCGCTCGGCAACCTCGCCGACCGGGTGCGGGACGGAGCCGTCACGGATTTCGTCGACCTGCCGTTCTGGGCGACGTTCAACCTCGCCGACGTCGCGATCGTCGCCGGCGTCTTCCTGCTGATCCTGCTGCCGGAACGCGAGCGCGACCCGCCCGAATCGTGAGCGCCGAGCCGCGAATCGTCTTCGAGGACGAGGCGATCATCATTCTCGACAAGCCCGCCGGGCTGGTCGTGCACCCCGCCCCCTCGCACCGCGGACCGACCCTGGTCGAGTGGCTCGGCGAGCGCGCCGGGGGCGGCGAGGCCGAGCGACGCGGCATCGTCCACCGCCTCGACAAGGACACCTCCGGGTTGATGGTGGTCGCGCGCACCGATCAGGCCCACGCGGAGCTCTCGCGCCAGATCAAGGCGCGCGAGGTCGTGCGCGAGTACAGCGCGCTGGTCGAGGGGACGCTCGGGTCGCGCACGGGCACGATCGACGCTCCGCTCGGGCGGGACAGGCGCCGGCGCACGCGGCGCGCCGTGCGCGGCGCCGGCGAGCGCGAGGCCCGCACGCACTTCGAGGTCATCGAGCGGCTCCCCGCGGACACGCTCGTCCGCGCCCGCCTGGAGACGGGCCGCACGCACCAGATCCGGGTCCACTTCGCGGCGATCGGGCACCCGCTGGCGGGCGACCCCGAGTACGGCACGGCGGGCAGGCACGGGCTCGGGCGCCAGTTCCTGCACGCGCAGCGCCTGGCCCTGCGCCACCCGGTCGACGGACGCGAGCTGAGCTTCGAATCCCCTCTGCCGGCTGACCTTCAGGCGGCCCTGGACGAAGCCCGTACGCGGTAGCGGGCGAGCCTCAGCAGCCCCCGCGCTCGCGTCGCAACCCGGCATCCCCGCAGGGCGAAGCCCGAGTAGATGCCGGTGAATGTGAGGCTCTCTACAATCCCCCGCCGAACGTAATCCGACCCTCGTCGCAAGGCGCGGGGACGCTGCTCGGGCCACGGCCCGGGTTCCCCACCGCGGCGGCGAGGCATCCAGGAGCGAGGCCACGGACGGCCCCGCTCGCGAAGAGCAAAGCGAATGGGAAGGACAAGATGGCCGAGGTAGGCATCAGAGAGCTGCTGGAGGCCGGAGTTCACTTCGGTCACCAGACGCGGCGATGGAACCCGCGCATGCGCCGCTACATCCATGGCGAGCGCGAGGGCATCCACATCATCGACCTCCTCCAGACCGAGGAGCTGCTGAACAAGGCGACGGACTTCGTCTCCGACGTTGCCCGGAAGGGCGGGACCGTCCTCTTCGTCGGCACCAAGAAGCAGGCGCGCGACGCGGTCGAGGAGTGGGCGGAGCGCTGTGGCATGCCCTACGTGAGCCGGCGCTGGCTCGGCGGGCTGCTGACGAACTTCAACACGATCAAGAAGCGCATCCAGCGCCTCCACGAGCTGCGCGGCCTCAGGGAGGACGGCCGGCTCGACCTGCTCCCGACCAAGGAGCGCATGACGATGGAGGCCGAGCTGCGCAAGCTCGAGTTCAACCTCGGTGGCGTGGCGGACATGCAGCGGCTGCCCGACGCGGTCGTGATCGTCGACCTCAAGACCGAGGAGATCGCGCTGCGCGAGGCCAAGCGCCTCGAGATCCCGATCATCGGCCTGGTCGACACCAACTGCGACCCGACCCCGGTGGACTTCGTGATCCCAGGCAACGATGACGCGATCCGCTCCGACGGCCTGATCATCCGCACACTCGGCGAGGCGATCGACGCCTCCGCGTCGGTCTGGCGCGAGGAGGAGGCCCGCCGCAAGGCCGAGGAGGAGGAGAAGCGTCGCAAGGAGGAAGAGGAGCGCAAGCGGCGCGAGGCCGAGGAGAAGGCCAAGAAGGAGGCCGAGGAGAAGGCCAAGGCCGAGGCGGAGGCCAAGGCTCGCGCGGCCGCCGAGCAGAAGACCAAGGCGGACGCGGAGCAGAAGGCCAAGGCCGAGGCGGCTCCCAAGGCCGAACCGCAGTCGAACCCCGCGGAAGAAGCCCCCAGCGAGCCCGCCGCTGCCGCGCAGCCACCCGGCAGCGCGGAGGCGAGCACGAGTGAAGCGAGTGCGAGCGGAGCAGATGCCGGCGATGAGTCGCCCCCCGCGACCACCGAGGAAGGGGGCTCCTGATGGCCGCGACGAAGATCAGCGCCGCCGACGTCAAGGCGCTCCGTGACCGCACCGGCGCGGGGATGATGGACTGCAAGGCGGCCCTCCAGGAGGCCGGCGGGGACACCGAGAAGGCGATCGAGATCCTGCGCAAGAAGGGCGCGGCTTCGGCCGCGAAGCGCGGCGGACGGAGCACGTCCGAGGGCGTGATCGCCTCCTACATCCACGCCGACAGCCGCAAGGGCGCCCTCGTCGAGATCCGGTGCGAGACCGACTTCGTCGCGCGCAACGAGGACTTCCAGGAGTTCGCGCGCCAGGTCGCGATCCACGTCACCGCGATGAACCCGCTGCACGTCAGCTTCGAGGACATCCCCGAGGAGGACCGCGAGAACGAGCGCCGGATCCTGACCGAGAAGGCCAAGGAGGACGGCAAGCCCGACGACGTCGTCGGGAAGATCGTCGAGGGGCAGCTCAAGAAGTGGGCCTCGGAGATCGTGTTGCTCGACCAGAAGCACTTCAACGAGGAGCGCTACGAGGGCAAGACGATCGAGGATCTGCGCACGGAGGTCGCCGCCAAGACCGGCGAGAACGTCCAGATCGCCCGCTTCTCCCGCTTCGAGGTCGGCGGAGAGGTCGACTAGCTCGTGGCGGCCGAGCCCCGCTTCAAGCGAGTGCTCCTGAAGCTGTCCGGCGAGGCGTTGATGGGCTCGCTGCCGTACGGGACCGACCCGGCCCAGATCGAGCGGATCGCGAAGCAGGTCCGCGACGTCCACGACAAGGGGATCGAGGTGGCGATCGTGGTCGGCGCGGGCAACATCTACCGCGGCCTCGAGGGGGCCGCGGAGGGGATGGACCGCGCGACCGCCGACTACATGGGGATGCTCGCGACCGTGCTCAACGGGCTGACCCTGCAGGACGCGCTCGAGAACGTGGGCGTCAACACCAGGGTGATGTCGGCGATGGCGGTGACCGAGGTCGCCGAGCCCTACATCCGGCGCCGGGCGATCCGCCACCTGGAGAAGGAGCGGGTCGTGATCTTCGCCGCCGGCACGGGCAATCCGTTCTTCACGACGGACACCGCGGCGGCCCTGCGCGCGCTCGAGATCCACGCCGAGGCGATCCTGATGGCGAAGAACGGGGTGGAGGGCGTCTACGACGCCGATCCCTCGACCGACCCGGACGCGACGTTCCTGCCCGAGATCAGCCACCGCCAGGCGATCGAGCGGGGGCTCAAGGTGATGGACTCCACGGCTCTGTCGCTGTGCATGGACAACGACCTGCCGATCTACGTCTTCAACATGGCCGACGAGCGCAACATAGATAGGATCGTCAGCGGAGAGAGGGTGGGGACGCTGGTGTCGAGCAAGCCCGCGACCGACCCCGTGAGCACGCCATGACGGAGCTGATAGACGAGCTGCTGGACGACGCCTCGGAGCGCATGGGCAAGTCGGTCGAAGCGACCCGCAACGAGCTCGCCACGGTCCGCACGGGGCGCGCCTCGCCGCACCTGCTCGATCGCATCTCGGTCGATTACTACGGCACCGAGTCCCCGCTCAAGCAGCTCGCACAGGTCGCTGCGACCGACGCGCGCATGCTCACGGTCACGCCGTACGACAAGTCCTCGATCAGCGCGATCGAGAAGGCGGTGATGGAGTCCGATCTCGGCCTCACACCGTCCAACGACGGCAACGTCATCCGCCTCTCCATCCCGGAGCTGACCGAGGAAAGGCGCAGGGAGCTGGTGAAGGTCGTCCACGGCGTCGCCGAGGACGGGCGCGTCGCCATCCGCAACATCCGGCGCGACGTCATGCACGACCTGCGCGAGCTCAAGAAGGAGGGCGAGGCGGGGTCTGACGAGGAGCACCGCGCCGAGACCGGGCTGCAGAAGCAGACCGACGACGCGATCACCGAGATCGACAACCTCCTCAAGGGCAAGGAAGAGGAGATCCTCGAGGTCTAGGCCCGAGGCTCCTTCCATGCCCGCCCGATACGTCGCGATCATCACGGATGGCAACGGCCGCTGGGCCCAGGCCCGCGACCTGCCCGTGGTGGAGGGTCACCGGGCGGGCGCCGACGCGGTCAAGGCGCGGCTGCGCGACGCCGCCGAGTTCGGGATCAAGGAGCTGACCGTGTACTCGTTCTCGACCGAGAACTGGTCGCGCCCGCGGGAGGAGGTCGAGGGCCTGATGGCGATGTTCCTCGAGCGGATCCACAGCGAGACGCCCGAGCTGAAGGAGGAGGGCGTGCGGATGCGCTTCATCGGCCGCCGCGAGGGCGTGTCGGCAGACCTCCAGCGCCAGATGGACTGGGCCGAATCGGAGACGGCCGGCAACGAGCGCATCACCCTCTTCGTGGCCTTCAACTACGGTGGGCGCGCGGAGATCCTCGACGCCGCCGCGAAGTACGAGGGCGGGGGGGAGGAGGAGTTCGTCAAGCACCTGTACGCGCCCGAGATGCACGATCCGGACCTCCTGATCCGCACCAGCGGCGAGCAGCGGCTCTCCAACTACCTCCTGTGGCAGTGCGCCTACTCGGAGTTCGTCTTCCGCGACGAGCTCTGGCCGGACTTCAGCCGCGAGGCCTTCCAGGCCGCGCTCGCGGACTACGAGGAGCGCCAGCGGCGCTTCGGGGCCCGATGAACCCGCTCGACGACCTCGATCCCCCGAGCTTCCAGTTCGGCCGCGGCGCCCGCCGCCGGCGTGCCGAGATGGAGGAGGCCGCCGCCGACGAGGCCGGGGACTTCGAGGTGCGCCTGGACGAGGAGTCCGACGAGGAGCTCGAGATCCCGCAGTTCCCCTCGGCCGGCCAGGGCCCCGAGATCACGGTCGGCGCCGGCGCCGGCCAGCGCAAGCCGCCCCTGTGGCGCAGGCTCCCGTTCGCCAGGGGCGAGACCGCGCAGCGCGTGCTGGTGGCGATCCCCTGGATCGCCTTCGCGATCTTCATCGTCGCCGTCGGCGGGGAGGTCTTCATGCTCGCCATGGTCGGCCTCGGGGTGCTCGCCCTCCGCGAGCTCTTCCGGATGGCCGCGGGCTCGATCCCAATGGTGCTGCCCGCGTACGCCGCGGTCGCGGGAATGGTCATCGCCGCGCACTACGGCACGGCCTTCCAGATCCTCCTGGTGTTCGCGTGCTCGCTCCCCGCGATCTTCATCTTCGCCGCCGCCCGGAACTCGCACGAGGGCGTGACCGTCTCGATGGCGATCACCGTGCTGGGGATCACCTGGTTCGGCCTCGGCTTCTCGCACGCGATGCTGCTGCGCGACCTGCCCGACCACGGCGGCGCCCTGCTGGTCGACGTCCTGGTGGCCACCTTCCTCGGCGACACGGCCGCCTACGGCGCCGGCCGCCTGTTCGGCTCGCGCAGGATCACCCCGCGCATCTCCCCGAACAAGACCCTGGAGGGCCTCATCGGCGGCTTCGTGGGCGGCACCCTCGGCTTCTGGTTCGCCGGCCTCTACCAGGACTGGCTGCCCGGCATCGATGCCCTCCTGATGGGCATGGTCGTCGCCGCCGTCGCCCCGATCGGCGACCTCTTCGCCTCCCTGATCAAGCGCGACTTCGACGTCAAGGACACCGGCACCCTCTTCGGCCCCCACGGCGGCCTCATAGACCGCCTCGACGCCGTCCTCTTCACGGTGGTCGCGGGCTACTACCTCGCGGTCGCCTTCGTCTACTAGGCGGGCGGCGGGACGAAACCCAGCAGCGAAGGCCGCCGGGCTCACTCTGCGCCGCCATCGCCGCGTGGCGCAACTTCGCCGCTCGGGCCTGTTACGTGAAGGATGCTCGCAACGTCAGGAAGGGAGAGTCAGATGAGCAAGCTGTTCCAGAAGCGCCCCTCGCCGGCGATGATCATCGCCCTGGTGGCCCTCTTCGCCGCCCTCGGCGGCGGCGCCTACGCGGCCACCAAGAAGAAGGTCGAGTACAAGGGCCTCAGCAAGGACGCCAGGCTCAAGGTCCTGCCGTACAGCAAGACGGCATCGGGCACGGACTGCAACCCGAACGCGGCGGCGACGTACACCGACTGCGCGACGGTCGCGGTCGACGGCTCGAGCGGCTTCCCGCGCAAGTGGTACGTCTCGTTCGACGGCGTCTTCGACTCCGTCGGCGGCGCTTCTCGCGGCGACTGCCGCCTCGAGGCCGACAACAACCCGATCGCGGGCACGACAGTCCGCGTCGAGCCGCAGACTCACACGGGCGAGCACGGCACGGGCACGGGGATCAACATCGTCACCCCGCCGCTCGGCGGCAAGCACCAGATCTCCGTCGCCTGCAACGAGAACGCCGGCGACCTGCGGGTGCATCAGTTCCAGCTCTCCGCCTTCCAGGTCCGTTAGGCGGGGACGGCTGAACCCAGACGGGGTGGACGGGGGCCTGCGGGCCCCCGTCCGCGTCCTGCGGGGCATCCCCGTGCGTTAGCCTCGCGGCGATGACGTCCCTCGAGGGCCTGCCCCCGCCGCGGCGCGGGGCGAAGGCCGGTTACTACCCCGATCCGCTGCGCACCGGGCGCGCCCGGTGGTGGGACGGCAAGGCCTGGACGCTGCGCATGGGGCCGCTCGTGGCCCCGGACGCGCCGATGGGCGAGGCGGTGCCACCGCCGACGCGGGTCTGCAGGCGCTGCGGCGCCGAGGCCGAGACCTTCGCGTCCGAGTGCCCCAACTGCGGCCGCTCCTACACGCAGAACACGGGGCTGATCGTCGGCCTGGTGGCCGCCGCCGTCGTGCTGCTGCTCCTGATGGGCGGCTGCGGACTGCTGATCGCGGCCATCGTCGACGAGGTCGAGGAGATCGAGCCGTCGAACGCGATCACCCAGCGCGAGTTCGACTCGGTACGTCTCGGCGAGACCCGAGCCGCCGTGGTGGCGAGGCTCGGCGAGCCCGACGAGGTGAAGCGCTTCGTCTCGAGCCTCGGGCCATCCGCCTGTCTCTACTACAACGAGTCGGGCGAGGGCCTGATCCAGGACGACCGCTTCACGCTCTGCTTCGCCGGCGGCAAGCTGTACAGCAAGCGCGACGGCGGTTAGAGCGGCGTAAGGGTCGCCCCTACACTGGGCGCCCGTGAGCACGAAGAAGGTCCTGATACTCGGATCGACAGGCTCGATCGGCACCCAGGCGCTCGAAGTCGTCGCCACGAGCGGTGGAACGCTCCAGGTCGCCGGCCTCTCGGCCGGGTCGAGCTGGGAGCCGCTGCTGGAGCAGGCGCGGGAGTACGGCGTGCCCGCCGTGGCCCTCGCCGACCCGGAGGCCGCCGAGCTGGCCGGCGCCGCCTGGAACGGCCGCGTGCTGCCCGGGGAGGAGGGGATCCGCGCCCTGATCGACTCGGCCGGCGCCGACCTCGTGCTGAACGCGATCGTCGGAGCGGCAGGTCTCGGCCCGACGATCGTCGCGCTCACCGAGGGGATCGACGTCGCGCTGGCCAACAAGGAGTCGCTGGTGATCGGCGGCGAGCTGGTGACCGCGCTCTCGGAGGCCACGGGCGCCCGCCTGATCCCCGTCGACTCGGAGCATTCCGCGCTGCACCAGCTGATCCGCGCCGAGCCGCCCGGCACCGTCACCAAGCTCGTCCTCACCGCATCAGGCGGGCCCTTCCGCGGCCGCACCGACCTCGCCGGCATCAGCGCGGCCGACGCGCTGGCGCACCCCACCTGGGAGATGGGCGGCCGGATCACGATCGACTCCGCGACCCTGATGAACAAGGGCTTCGAGATGATTGAGGCCCACCACCTCTTCGGCGTGCCCTACGACGACATCGACGTCGTCGTCCATCCGCAGTCGATCGTCCACTCGCTCGTGCACCTGAACGACGGCGCGTCACTCGCCCACCTCGGCTACCCCGACATGCGGGTGCCGATCTCCTACGCGCTCCACCATCCCGAGCGCGCCGACGTCGCCGTGCCGGCGCTCGACCTCGCGAGCGTCGGCGAGCTGACCTTCCAGGAGCCCGACACGGACACGTTCGCCTGCCTGCGGCTCGCCCGGTGGGCGGGGGAGGCCGGCGGCACCGGGCCCTGCGTTCTGAACGCCGCCGACGAGGTCGCGGTCGAGGCGTTCCTGGGCGGGCGCATCCCCTTCACCGGGATCGCCGAGGTGGTCGAGCGCTGCCTCGGGGACATCCCGGCCGAGCCCGCGTCGCACTTCGAGCAGCTCTTCGAGACCGACCTACGCGCCCGCGAGCATGCCCGCGGGCTGATCGAGGGACTGGCGGTCGCATGAGCTGGCTGCTCGCCTTCGCCGGCTTCGCCGTCCTGATCATCCTGCACGAGTTCGGGCACTTCATCGTCGCCAAGTGGACCGGGATGCGGGTCGAGCGCTTCTTCCTCTTCTTCCCGCCGAAGGTGTGGAGCTTCAAGCGCGGCGAGACCGAGTACGGGATCGGGGCGATCCCCGCGGGGGGCTTCGTGAAGATCACCGGGATGAACCCCGACGACCTCGAGCCCAAGCCGCCGAAGAGGGAGGGCCCGGAAGAGGAGGGGGATACGCCGAACGACCTCCTGAACCGGATCGAGTCCGCGGGCCAGAACCCCTCCGACGACCGTCTGCCGGACGGCCGCCTGAAGCCCGAGATCGTCGATCGCGCGTACTACAACCAGCCCGTCTGGAAGCGGATCGTCGTGATCGCGGCGGGGCCCGCCGTCAACGTCCTGATCGCCTTCGCGATCTTCTTCGGGCTCGCGTTCGGCGCCGAGGAGATCACCGGCCCGACTCTCGAGATCGAGGCGATCTCGAGCGAGTCGCCGGCCGAGGGCAAGCTCCAGGAGGGTGACAAGGTCGTGTCCATCGACGGCGTCGCGGCGGCGAACCTCGAGGGAGACGACCGCGCCGACGAGTTCCGCGATCAGACCAACACCCACACCTGCCCCCAGGGCGAGGAGAACGGTTGCTCGGCCTCCTCACCGGTCACCGTGGTGGTCGAGCGGGACGGGCGCCGGGTGACAGAGCTCGTGACGCCCAAGTACGACCAGGAGGCGGACCGGATGCTGATGGGCGTCCAGTTCGACCCCACCGACGTGAGCCCGGTCAACCCGTCGATGCTCGAGGCGGCCGACACCGCGATAGGCCAGATGTGGATCATCACCCGCGAGACGGCGAAGATCCCCGCCAAGCTGATCGACCCCCAGCAGCGCGAGCAGATCGGCAGCGTCGTCGGCGGCTACGAGACGACGCGCCAGGCGATCGACTTCGACGCCGAGCTGGCGATCTTCATCCTCGGACTGATCAGCCTCTCGCTCGCGATCATCAACCTCTTCCCCTTCCTGCCCCTCGACGGCGGGCACATCTTCTGGTCCGTGGTCGAGAAGCTCCGCGGCGAGCGCGTCCCGTTCTCGGTGATGGAGCGCAGCGGCGCGATCGGCTTCGTGCTGATCCTGATGCTCTTCTTCATCGGGCTCAGCAACGACATCGACCGCATCAGCGGCGAGGGCTTCGGGGTCCGCTAGGCAACGTGCCCGCTGCCGCCCCGCCTCAGGGCAGACCGCTGCGGTAGCTTTCGTCCCGCCGCAACGCGGAGGAGAGGAGACGCAGGTGGAAGTGACTACGACGGAGCGCTACGCGAGCGGGGGCGGGCTCGGGGAGCTGCACGCACCCAATCTCGTCAAGGCCTTCTACATGTCCGTCGAGAAGCTCGGCGACGACGTCGCGATCCGCACCGAGGACGACTCGTACACGATCAGCTGGAACGACCTGCGCGACCGCGTGCACCGCATCGCGGGCGGTCTGGCGAAGCTCGGCGTGGGAAAGGGCGACACCGTCGCGCTCATGCTCAACAACCGGCCCGAGTTCATCCCCTGCGACATGGCCGCGGTCTCCCTCGGAGCGGTCCCCTACTCGATCTACCAGACCTCCTCACCCGAGCAGATCCAGTACGTCTGCTCCGACGCCGGCAGCAAGGTGGCGATCGTCGAGAAGGCGTTCCTCGAGCAGTTCAACAAGGCGCGCGAGAACCTGCCCGACCTCGAGCACCTGATCGTCGTCGACGGCGACGGGGGCGAGCACACCCTGGCCGAGATCGAGGAGATGGACCCGGACTTCGATCCCGCCGGCATCGTCGAGGAGCTCGAGCCCGACGACATGCTGACCCTGATCTACACGTCGGGGACCACCGGGCCGCCGAAGGGCGTCCAGCTCACCCACCGCAACCTGATGACCCTGGTCGCCGGTGTGGACGGCATCCTCAACCTGCCCGAGCGCGGAGCCAAGGTGATCTCCTGGCTGCCGGCCGCGCACATCGCAGAGCGCGGGGCGCACTACTACCTGCCCGTGATCCAGGGCGTGTCTGTGACGATCTGCCCCGACCCGCGCAAGATCACGGAGTCGCTCGCCGCTGTGCACCCGACCTGGTTCTTCGCCGTGCCCCGCGTCTGGGAGAAGCTCAAGGCGGGGCTCGAGGCGACGTTCCACGGTCTGCCGGCGGGGGCCCGCGAGCCCGCGGAGAAGGGCATCGAGGCCGCGAAGCAGAAGGTCCGCCTCGAGCAGGCGGGCAAGGAGGTGCCCAAGGCGCTCGCCTCCGCGGTCGCCCAGGCCGACGAGCAGATGTTCGCGCCCCTGCGCAAGCAGCTCGGGCTCGACGAGTGCGTCGCCGTCAACGTCGGCGCCGCGCCCACGCCCGTGGAGGTGCTCGAGTTCTTCCACGCGATCGGCCTGCCGATCGGAGAGCTCTGGGGCATGTCCGAGACCTGCGGCGTCGCCACCTGCAACCAGCCGGGCAAGGCGAAGCTGGGGACCGTCGGTCCGCCGGTGCCGGGGGTCGAGATCCGCCTAGCGGAGGACGGCGAGGTGATGGTCAAGGCCGACTCCGTCATGCCCGGCTACCGCAACCTGCCGGAGAAGACCGCCGAGACCTTCGCGGAGGACGGCTGGCTGCTCACCGGAGACATCGGCGAGCTCGACGAGGAGGGCTACCTCAGGATCGTCGACCGCAAGAAGGAGCTGATCATCAACGCGGCCGGCAAGAACATGTCGCCGGCGAACATCGAGTCGCACCTGAAGAGCGCCAGCCCGCTCATCGGACAGGCGGCGGCGATCGGGGACCAGCGTCCCTACAACGTCGCCCTGATCGTGCTCGATCCCGATTACGCGCCCGTCTGGGCCGCCCAGAACGGGCTCGAGGGCAAGCCGGTCGAGGAGCTCGCCACCGAGGGGAAGGTCCGCGAGGCGATCCAGGCGGCCGTTGACGCCGCCAACGAGAAGATGGCGCGAGTCGAGCAGATCAAGAAGTTCAAGATCCTCGAGACCGAGTGGGAGCCCGGCGGCGACGAGCTGACCCCGACGATGAAGCTGAAGCGCAAGCCGATCTCGGAGAAGTACGCGAAGGAGATCGAGGAGCTCTACGGCGAGTGAGCGGGCCGGTCCCCGAGGCGGGGGGCCGACGGGACGAGATGGCGCGAGTGATGGCCGAGGCCATGGAGGCGTTCAATCGCCGGGACTGGGCAGGCTTCTATGCGACGACGACGGAGGACTTCGTGTTGCGCACGGACGTTCGCTGGCCCGGTGGGGGCGAATACCGCGACCGGGATGCGCAGATGGGCTTCCTCGAGCAGTTCCTGGAGCCCTGGAGCGATCTCCGCTACGAGCGGATCGGCGAACCCGAGATGTTCGCCCCTGACCTGCTGATCGAGCGCGGCAGCTGGAACGCCCACGGAGCCACCAGCGGACTGGGCGGCCGGCTCGAGTTCACCGTCGTAGTCAGCTTCCGCGGCGACCGCGTGCGCCGAACCGACTTCTTCCTCAAGCACAGCGACGCCCTCGGGTTCGCGGCGCGCGAGGAAGCGGCCGGCTAGTGGCGGATGAATGAGATGGAGGGCCCGCCGCGGCCCCGGGCGGGGCGTGCGGGCGAGCCGGACCGGGAGCGCATCCGCAGGCACCGCCGCCTGCGCCTTGCGCAGGAGCGACGGGCGCGAGCCGCGCGCCGCAGGCGCCGCGTCCTGA